>JABHSO010000004.1 GCA_018669845.1 Gammaproteobacteria bacterium
CTGGGGGACAAGTGGTCGTCGGTTCAAATCCGGCCGCCCCGACCAATTTTTTACCAATGTAAATCTTATAAGTTAATTAATTAATATTTCATAGATATGCTTGCTAAGTTAACTTATGTTAATTATTATTTAATGGCTTAATCTACTTAAGTTGATGGATTTGTTATTTAGCCATAGAGTTTACTCTATGGCATTTTTAATTTTAAACTTAAAAATTTATGTTTGAGGCAATCTTAATATAATCGTATATAAACGAGCGCTAATCTTAAGATAAGTGCATGTGAACTAGCACTAACCTTAAGGTAATCGCATGTGAACGAGCGCTAACCTTAAGATAAGTGCATGTAAACTAGCACTAATTATATAAAAATAAAGCTAGTGTTGCTGCCGCCATCAAACCTAGAATTATAATAATCCAGTCTGATATTGAGTAACCACCCCAGAAACTTTCCTTTACCATGTCTTGATTTATATTAAGAAAATTTTTGAGGTCTTCCTGAGTAACCTCACCCTGGGCGGATAATTTTTTTAATAACTGTGTTCTAATTTCAAGATATTGATGCCTGTCAATTAGACCATTAGAATAGCTTTTTACGAGTAGTCTTAAAGGGGAATCTTGTTGCATCTTTAGCGTACACTTCTAGCGTTAAACTGTTTATTGAGGCTTTGTAATCGAGAATAATCAGGATAAAACTTTAATCCTGTTTGAATATATTCTGCAGCTAGATCAAAGTTCTTTTCAATTAAATGTTTTTCTGCTTCGACAAGATACATGGTTGCTATTTTTTGATCTTTTAATAAATAGTGTTTTGGGTCGACTTTCTTTAATAGTGGTAATACTGTTGTAAGGTCTTCTCCAGAATTACTTTTAACTAATTTTTTATTTTTTACATACTTGGTATATAGCGATATCAGGCTCGACATAAGACGATCTTTTTGTTCTTTAACCTGATCTTCTATGGTCGATAGAGCCACAGAATCTGGATAGTGTTGTTTGGCTTGTTGAAGAAGATTGATGGCAGAGGGATAGTCATATAAACCTTCCCTTGGGCGAAATACAGTTTTAATTCTATCTTGATAATAGGTGATTATTTCTCTTCTTAAACCTACGGAGAGAATTCGTTGGTGTCCTGCACTAAGTTTATCGAGGCTCCAGATAGTTTCAATCAATAGAGCTTTGTCACCCGCTTTTATCTTTTCAATCTTAGTGTATAAATTTTGTTCTTCCTGTAACTGGAGTAAAGGCTGGTAGCCTGCACCTAACCCAATAACGAACAGGAATAATGCACCCAACAATAATTGCTTGGTATATGATTTTCTTGATTGAATACCTTCTAAAAATTTTTCTACTGTTGGAATTCTCTCTTCTCTGTTTACGGTTAAAGCTTTTACCAGTGTTTTTTGCTGACGCCTATTGAGGCCTTTTATGGGTTTAGGTTTAATGCCGAGCTCTTTGATTTTAGGTGCGGCTACTTTGTTGTATGGGTGTTTACCTCCAGCCAGTAACTGATAGGCTACACAGGCCAGACCATAAATATCATCGCGTGGGTCCGGACTCATACCTGCAAACATTTCCGGAGTCGCATAAGCGGGTGTTACTGCGCTCAATTTGGCAGGATCAAACATGGTTTGCTCCTTTTCTTCTCCGGCTGCTGTACTTGCTCTGGCGATGCCAAAATCCAGTAACTTGACCGCTCCATCACTCAGCATGAAACAATTTCCGGGTTTGAAATCGGAGTGAATTAATTTTTTTTCATGAGCATATGCCAAGCCATGGCATAGCTGTTCAATGATGAATAAAGACTGCTCTCTTTTTAAAGGTTTTTGAGGTAATTCTTTAATCAGGCGGTTTAGTGGTTTGCCCTGCAGGTACTCCATAGTCATGAATACGGTATCGCCATCACGATCAAAGTCATATACCGTTGCTATATTTGGGTGTGCCAGGCGTTGTGCTTTACTGGCCTCTCTCTGAAGAGCTATAAAAGATCCTGAGTATTTTTTAAAGGCAGCTGTCAGTACTTTAATGGCTACATATGGATCTTTATCCTGAGCCTCAACTTTAAGCAGATCTTTAGCTTTAAAGACCACACCCATGCCACCCTGGCCAAGCCGTTCTAGTAAAACAAACCTGTTTTTAAGTGTGACACCGGGTCCCAGATCAGCATGTTTGGTTTTATTCTGTACAGCGGGTTTAGCGGGTTTAGCGGGTTTAGCGGGTTTAACTGGGGTAGTTCTTTTGGCTTGTTTTATTTCTGCTTCGATATCAGTAACTTCACTGATATCTATAGATTTTTCGATATCATAATCAGTGACTGGCATTGCGGTATCTGTTCTGATAATAACTGTTTGATCAGCTGAATTAGTACTTTCTTCTTTTGCTTCTGATAAGTCAGTTAAATGTAATGTTTTATCTTCATTGAAATAAGAAATGTCTGTAGAGGCTTTATGACTGCTTAGAGTGGTATTAATACTTATTTTAGAAACTATTTCAGATAGCTGAGTAAATTGATCATCATTGACTTTATTATCTTTGTACAGCTGGTGAAGATAGTATTGAGCCTGAGTACCAGTTGATGTGGATACCTGAAATATAGATGCAAGGCCTTCCTCAAGGTCTGAACGATTGAGAGAGCCAGTGAGGAAGTCATCAATAAGAGATTCACATATTTCAGTCATCTTTATTCTCAAGGCTTGCTTTTACGAGCACTACAGTACAGTTATCACTGCCAGCAACATCAAGTGCTGCTGAAATAAGATTACGGTTAAGTTCTTCAATAGAAGCTTCATTCTTATCAATTATATTACTTATTTGAGCTTCTGCTAGATCTTTATATAAACCATCTGAGCAAAGAATGAACAGGTCATCGTCTTCAATTTCAGCATACTCCATATCAATAACAATATCGTTGTCTATTCCTATTGCATTTAATACTACATTGGCGGCAGGGTGACTTTCTGCTTCAGCAGAGTTAATTTTTCCCATTTTGACGAGTTCTTCGACATAGCTATGGTCTTCAGTAAGACGTTCTAAAGTATGATTTCTAAAGCGATAAGCCCTGCTGTCTCCAGCCCATAAAAAAAAAGCCAGATTTTTCCAGGTATAAAGACAGGTGACTGTACTGCCGATAGTCATATTTTTACCGAGTTTTTCTGCCTTTTCTCTTATTATTTTATTGCTATGTAACAAGTTTTCTTCAAGTAATAGCAAAGATGTTTCTAGTGCTGGTTGCTGAATGAATTTTTCTGCTTGTGTGGTGATTGTCTGACTAGCAAAATCCCCTGACTCATGCCCGCCCATTCCATCGGCAACAACCCAGAGGTTTTGCGTTGGCACACAGGCAAAGCTGTCTTCATTGCGTGAGCGCACGTGACCGGTATCAGTTAGACCCGAATAAGAAAACTTAAAAGAGGGCGGGGCAGTTTTATTGTTATTGTAGACTGACAAACTAAACCTTTATTGTTTTTGCATCCTGTTGAAACTTTAACATGAATAGTAAAAAACAGAAAAACTATTATGCTAAATCTATGTATATTATAGCTTTATTGATTTTATAAGCCTTATAATTATTCGTTCTGATTTCAGATAATAAATGTTAGAATAACAGCCATTGTTAATATACTTCCTTTTTTGGTGATGATTTATGTCTAGACTGGTATCTTGTGTTGTTTTGAATCGTGAAGCTCCTGGTTTGAGTAGAGTTCCATATCCTGGAGAACTCGGGCAACGAATTTTTAATTCAGTGTCTGATGAAGGCTGGAAGCAATGGGTTGAGCATCAAACTATGGTTATTAACGATAATGGCTTATCCACTATGGATCCAACCAGTTTACAATTACTGGAAAAGCATATGCTGAGTTTCCTTTTCAAGGAAGGTGAGCTTGCTAATCAAGGATTTACTCCACCTCCTGCAAAAAAATAGCTTTAACGACTCTGTTCTTAAGCTGGTTCCAAAGACCAGCTCTCGCTAGTTATAAATTTAAGTTTCGCATGTGCTTCGCGTAATGCAGATAATGTCTCACTAAATGTTTCGGCACTTGCGAAAATAAACCCCAGGTAGCTGGAGCCTTCAGGTAATGGGACCAGCTCGTATCCTGGGTGAATATGAATTTCAATGTTGCTGATATGTTTTACCTGTTGCGCATCCATCAAGCCTTCGACTCGCTTTAATATGCCACGTTTTTTTATCGGAATCATTAATACGCCTGCATGATTCTGTTTAAAGTCTAACTCCAGTTGTTCGAAGCACATTAAACGGATGATCACTTCTTCAAGTTTTAAACCGAGTACATATTCAATCAATTGAGCGCATTGTCCGCCAATTGTTCTTGAAGCCATTTCGATAAGAAATATGCCCTTGTCGGTAATACGTGCTTCAGCATGAATTGGACCATGGGTTAACCCATAAGCCTTACAGCATTTTTCTATTTCTATTTTTATGTCTTGTTGTACTGATGAAGAATGCCGGCTGGGAGTTATATAAAAACTTTCTTCAAAATAGGGGCCATTTAATGGGTCAGGCTTGTCAAAAAGGGAGAGAGTGATGAATCGTCCATTTTGTACAAAACCATCAACCGCTATTTCATTACCTTGCAGAAATTGCTCAATAAGAAAGTGATTTTTTTCGTAATCGCTACCTTGTTCCTTAGAAAGGATTTTTTGGATTCTTTCTGAAGCAGTAATAAATTCTTCAGTATTATTTGCTCTAATGACTCCACGGCTACCTGATAACATCAAAGGCTTTAAAACGACTGGATACTTACAGTTAGTAGACCTGGTTATAACATCATCAAAATGGCAAACATCAAAATTGGGGACATTACACTTCTTTTCTTTTAAGCGAATCCGAGCCAGATCTTTTCGATAAGTTAAGCGGGTAGACTCGGGTTCGTTAAAGGCGAGGCCTAAGGCTTTAGCTACTTTACTGGATAAAGTAACAACCAGGTCATCGGTCGCAATGACTGCTAGAATGTTTTTGAGCCGGATGGAAGACAGGATTGTATTGAAAGCCAGATCAGGCTGACTAAAATCTATTGTTATGCCACTGGCTATAGAGGAGACCAGTGAATGTTTGCTGTCAGAAACTATGAGTAATTGATAGCCCAGCTTTTGAGAAGCGTTTATATAACTGGCTACGCGGTAGCTACGTGCCGGCGCTATTAATAAAATAAACCCCGATTTTAAATCAGGGTTTATTTTTGAAGATTTGTTAACTATTGTGTTAGATGGGTTTAAGAGCAGCCACCACCGCCGCCACCAGAAGAACCGCAACCACCACAAGTGCCAGAGCCACCTGTTTCGGCAAATACATTATTAAATACAAAACGTTCACGGCCTACTTCCTGGATGTAATCGATCTGAGCGCCACGAAGATAGTTGAGAGCTACTACATCAACCAGAACTTTAAATGTATCAAAAGACAGAACGGTATCAAATTCTGAAGTATCATCGGTAAATGTCATGCCATAAGTCATGCCGCCACAACCACCGCCACCAACATAGATGCGAATGCCTGCAACATCGTCTTCACTTTGACTGACAATCTCTGCCAGTTTTTGTTGTGCGGACACGGTGACTTCTAGATCAGTTTGAGATAGCTCAGCACTGAAAGAGTCTAAAATATCAGCTGTGTTAACAGGATTGGCAGCCGGGGGAGTATAAATTCCAACGTTTTCCATAATATTTACCTTGGTTTAAATTAATTATTTAAATTCTATCACATTCAATAGTATAGCCAAACACTCTGAATTCAAGGTTATTTGGAATTATTCAAAAAGTCTTGATGCGTTGTGCTCCCGTGTTTTATACAATTGATTGTTTTGGAAAGCCTGCTATTAGTTCGCCGGTCATATTTAGAAGTTATGGCTATTATTGAAAGCACAGCTATCTTTCCCTTGTTGTTTATTGTTGAAATATTGTTATGAAATGTCCATTTTGTGGAATGCCTGATACCAGGGTTGTCGATTCCCGTCTGGCAAATGAGTCCAGTCAGGTTCGCCGTCGCCGTGAATGTATCTCTTGCGAGACCCGTTTTACTACTTATGAAGCACCGTTGTTAAACATGCCAATGGTTATTAAAAATGATGGCAGCAGAGATACGTTCGACGAGCAGCGAGTGAGAAGTGGGATGATGCGAGCTCTGGAAAAGCGACCTGTATCGGTCGATCAAATCGAAAATGCGATGAGCCACATCAAAAAACAACTGGTTGCTCAAGATGCCCGGGAAGTGGCTTCACGGCGAATAGGGGAGTTGGTCATGCGTGAATTACAGACTCTGGATCATGTCGCCTATATTCGTTTTGCTTCTGTGTATTTAAGTTTTGAAGATATTGCTTCTTTTGAAGAATTGATCAAACGTCTGGAGTCTGAACCCACACCTGAAATGCAACGTCGTCAGGTACCACTGATTGATGACCAGGAAGATTAAACGATGAGTAATTCCACCAGCCACGAATACTGGATGTCAAAAGCCTTACAGCTTGCCAGAAAGGGTTTTTATTCCACACATCCAAATCCTCGGGTTGGTTGTGTGATAGTGAGAGATGGTGAACTTTTATCAGAAGGTTTTCATGAATATCCAGGTGGTCCTCATGCTGAAATTAATGCATTAAATAATCTCATGGGAGATGCTAAAGGGTCGACAGTTTATGTCACTTTAGAGCCCTGTTCACATACGGGTAAAACCCCACCTTGTGCTGATGCTCTAATAAAAGCTGCGCCTGACACAGTTGTGATTGCGATGTTAGATCCCAATCCATTAGTGTCTGGGCAGGGAATTGAGAAATTAAAAAATCATGGGATCAATGTTATTACCAGTGTGCTTGAACAGCAGGCAATCCAGTTAAATGCTGGTTTTGTTAAGCGTATGACCCAGAACCTTCCTTTTGTGAGAGTGAAAATGGGTTTGTCTCTTGATGGAGGAACCGCACTTTCTAATGGTATCAGTCAGTGGATAACCGGACCGGAATCCCGCCATGATGTACAGTATTTAAGAGCAGCAAGTTCTGCTATTTTGAGCACGGCGACTACGGTGCAGAATGATGATGCTTCGCTTAACGTCAGATTAAGTGCCGAGCAGCTCAACCAGCAAACTGGCGTTCGTCAGCCGATGAGGGTTATCATCGACAATAGCTTGAAATTGACCGGTAAAGAGAAGCTGTTTGAACTGGGTGGTGAAATCTGGATTTTTACCACTCAACAGGATGAAGAAGTTTTATCATATTTTAAACTACACCATAAAAACGTATCTATCTTTACTTCAGTTACTTCCAAAAGAATAGAAATTAAGGATGTACTACTAAAGCTTGCGAAAATGGAAATAAATGAAGTACACACTGAATGTGGTTCTACGCTTGCCGGTGCTTTAATCCAGCAACAGCTGGTCGATGAACTGGTGCTTTACATGGCGCCAGATTTGATGGGAAAACAGGCACAGGGATTGTTTGATCTGGGTGAAATTAGCATTATGTCGGATAAAATTCAGCTTTCAATCGCTGATGTGCGTATGATTGGCCGCGATATCAAAATAGTAGCGAAACCATGTCAACCGTAGTAGTTGTAAGAAAGAATAATTCGGCCTGTATTGCAGCGGATAGTTTAACCAGTTTTGGCGATACAAAGCAGGCTGCCGAATTTATTGTTAACTCAGACAAGATTATTCAATTCGCAGATTTTTATATGGGCATAGTGGGTAGTGCTGCACATCAGTTGGTGCTCAAATCATTATTCAATCATCATGCAGATAAGATAGATTTCTCTAACCAGCTGGCGATTTTTAATAGCTTGAAGCAGATTCACCCAATTCTCAAAGATGAATATTTTTTGAATAGTAAAGATGAAGATGAAGATCCTTATGAGTCATCCCGAGTTGATTCGTTAATCATGACTTCGAAAGGAATTTACGGCTTGTATTCGTTAAGAGAGGTCGATGAATATACACAGTACTGGGCAATCGGATCAGGCGCTGAATATGCTTTAGGAGCCATGTTTACGGTTTACGATCAGCTGGACTCAGCCGAACAGATTGCTCTCGCCGGAGTAAAAGCAGGGGCAAAATTTGATAATGCTTCCGACTTGCCATTAACCTCTTTCACTCTTCAATTAACTCACTAAAAACTAACGACTATGTTTACAGGAATCATTCAGGCCATTGGCCGTATTCAAAATCTGGAACAGAAGGGCGGAGATGTTCGTCTGACCCTTGATACAGGCGATCTGGAATTATCGGAATCAGATCTGGGCGATAGTATCGCGGTTAACGGAGTTTGTCTTACCGCCGTGGAATATACTGACAATGGGTTTGTCGCAGATGTTTCCGGTGAAACACTGGAAACCACCAGTCTGGGATTCCTCAAACAGGGGAGCCAGGTTAACCTGGAAAAAGCTTTGACCTTGAATACTGCCCTCGGAGGCCATATTGTAAGTGGTCACGTGGACGGTCTTGGTACTCTGGTTAGTCAGCGTAATGATGGTCGGTCGATTCGATATGAATTTTCTGTACCGCAGAAATTTGCTCATTACATTGCAGAAAAAGGTTCTGTGACTATCGATGGCACCAGTTTAACGGTCAATCATGTTGAAGGTAATCATTTTGGGGTCAATATTGTGCCTCATACCCGGGATAATACGGTTTTTAAAAATTATGAAATCAATACACAGGTCAACATAGAAGTTGATATAATAGCCCGTTACCTTGAACGCCTGTTGACTGGACAGTCGGCTGCACAGGGTGATAGTCAACTGTTAAAGACGTTATCCGAATCTGGATTTATAAAGTAAGTTTATTGAGTAAATTGAAGTATGGCATTAAATACCACTGAAGAAATTATTGAAGATATCAAAGCCGGTAAAATGGTTGTTATCATGGATGATGAAGATCGTGAAAATGAAGGCGATCTATTGATGGCAGCTGAAGCTGTAAAACCGGATGATGTTAATTTCATGGCTCGTTATGGGCGGGGTTTAATCTGTTTGACCCTGTCACAGAAGCGTTGTCAGCAATTACGTTTACCTTTAATGGTTGGCGATAATACAGCTGTGCTGGAAACTAACTTTACGGTATCTATTGAAGCTGCTGAAGGTGTCACTACCGGAATTTCTGCCGCTGACCGTGCAGTAACTGTTCAGGCCGCTGTAAAAGGTGATGCTGTGCCACAGGATCTGGTTCAACCCGGTCATATCTTTCCATTAATGGCTAAGCCTGGCGGGGTTTTAACCCGTGCAGGGCATACTGAAGCAGGCTGTGACCTTGCTCGATTAGCAGGATTTGAACCTGCAGCCGTCATCGTAGAAATTCTGAATGAAGATGGAAGCATGGCTCGGCGTGAAGATCTGAAAGCTTTTGCTAAAGAGCATCAGCTTAAAATGGGTACCATTGAAGATTTAATTCGTTATCGCATAGAAAACGAAAAAACACTGGAACGTATTGTAGAAACTAATTTTCCGACTGATTTTGGTGACTTTAAATTACTGGCTTATGAAGATGCCATCGATCAGGAACTTCATTTAGCTATCGTCAAAGGTGAAATTAATCCCGATGAGCCTGTTGCTGTTCGTGTGCACGTGCAAAATACACTGCACGATTCTTTATGTGGAACTGCCGGCAGAGGTTGGCCATTACAAGATGTAATGAAAAAAATTGATGGTATGGGCAATGGAGTCATCGTATTCCTGAGACAATCAGAAACCCCCAGGCAGATGGTTCTAAATATTGAAACCATCATGCGTGGTGAAGATCATCATGATAAACATGATGCTTCTCATGCAGAAGATTTGAGAACTTTCGGAATCGGTGCACAAATCCTGGCTGATCTGGGTATTCATAAAATGAAACTACTCAGTGCGCCAAAGAAATTTCATGGCCTGGCAGGATTTGGGCTGGAAGTTGTCGAATATATTTCAGATTAGTAAAGATTAAACTGTTCAGAGTGATTCAGTAATTAGCGGATTGTCACCTGGCTCAGGAAGTTAATATTTATGGATCAAATCAATAAAGCAATTTATTTAGTCGATTTGATTCTCCTAAATTCATTTCTTCGTGTGCTTCGTGTGCTTCGTGGTGCATAATGTCGCAAAATTTAAGGTAGAGAAAAAACATGAGTGAAATACAACATATTAACGGTGATATCACTGTAAGCAGCGCCAAAGTTGCCATCGTAGTTGGACGTTTTAATGGTTTTATCGTGGACAGTCTGCTGTCTGGTGCTATTGATACGTTAACCCGTTCAGGAATCAACGCTTCTGATATTTCAGTTAGTCATGTGCCCGGTGCTTTTGAAATGCCATTAGTCATTCAAAAGTATGCTGAAAAAGGTCAATTTGCTGCGGTTATCGGTCTAGGTGCTGTCATCCGTGGATCTACTCCTCATTTTGATTTTGTTGCCGGTGAAAATGCTAAAGCACTAGCTGGTCTGGCTCTAAAATATAATATTCCTGTAATAAACGGTGTATTGACAACAGATACTATTGAGCAAGCGATTGAGCGTGCTGGAACCAAGGCGGGTAACAAAGGTGCTGAAGCAGCAATGGCTGCTATGGAAATGATCAGTCTGCTTCAAAAGATTGGATAATAATTCACCATGGGCCGAAAAAATTCGCCAGATGAAATCAGGCATGCTCAGGCAATTAAAAAGCGTAAACATGCTCGAGACAAGGCATTACAAGCTCTTTACCAATGGCAGCTTTCAGGAGAAGATCTTGACTGGATTCGTGATCATTATTTAAAAGAGCAGGGTGTATCATCAGGAGATGAAGCTTACTTTCTTGAACTGCTGTATAAAATTCCATCACAGGTAACTGTGCTGGATGAGCAGTTTAAACAGTATGTCAGCAAATTTGAAGACCATGTGGACCCGATTGAAGTAAATATACTTCGTATTGCAACTTATGAATTTCAACACCACCTGGAAATTCCCTTCAAGGTGGTGATCAATGAAGCCGTTAAGTTGGCGAAAACCTATGGTGCTGATGAAAGCCATAAGTTTGTCAATGGGGTTCTCGACCCGTTATCGAAACAGTTACGCCAGCTGGAAACTAAAGCAATGGCTGCTGATATTTCACCTGACTGATGGGGGAATTCTCCCTCATCGAGAAGTACTTTTCCAGCCAGGCACAACATCGAAAAAAAGATCATACTGTCTTAGGCATTGGCGATGATGCTGCCGTAATAAATGTGCCAACGGGTCAGCAGTTGGTGGTGACTATGGATACCTTAATTGAAGGTGTTCATTTTCCTCAATATACCTGTCCACAGGATATTGCTTATAAAAGTCTGGCGGTCAATGTCAGTGACCTGGTTGCAATGGCTGCAAATCCGGCTTATTTCCTGTTATCACTAAGCATGCCGAATGCAAATGAAGCTTTTCTTAGAGAGTTCTCTGATGGTCTCTTCGAAGCTGCTGATGAATTTAATATCTCACTGGTCGGTGGCGACACTTGCAAAGGACCTTTGTCTATCAGTATTCAAGCAACAGGGTTTGTTGATGAAAATAAATTTGTGACTCGCTCAGGTGCATCTATTGGAGATAAAATCCTGCTCAGTGGTCCGCTGGGTGCAGCCTCTTTAGGATTAGCAAGCTTACAGAATAGAATAACTCTGTCAGATATCCAATCAACCCATTGTGTGAGTTGCTTGAATCGACCGGTGCCACGAGTAGATTTAATTGACTTGCTAGGGCAATTTGCTAGTTCTGCGATTGATCTGTCTGATGGTTTAGTGGGTGATCTCGGGCATATCTTAAAAAGCAGTCAGGTGGGTGCCCTAATCGATAAACAAAAATTGCCAGCTTATGAGGGCTATTCTGATTATGCCTTGACCGGTGGTGATGATTACCAGATATTGTTCACAGTAGCTGAAAAAAATATGGATAAGCTGATTTCTTCAGCTGAGCAGTTAAATCAACAATTCTTCGTAATAGGTGAGATTGTAGAGCAGGGATATATGATGCTCGATCAAAACCAGCCTGTTGATCTTTCTACATTTAAGGGGTTTGATCACTTTGTCTCGTAATTATGTGCCTGCTGGCTTACTTAAAAATCCGATTCACTTCCTGTCTTTAGGCTTTGGATCAGGCCTGTCGCCTTATGCTCCTGGTACTTTTGGTACTTTGGCAGCCGTTCCTCTATATTTTTTAATACAACCTCTTTCTCTGCCGATTTATTTATTGATAACTTTTGTAGCTCTGGTTGCCGGTTTTTACTTGTGCGAACAAACTGCTCGGGCACTGGGTGTGCATGATCATGGTGGAATTGTATGGGATGAAATAGTGGGTTATTTCATTACCATGATTGCGGTTCCTTTTGACTGGAAATGGATAGTTCTGGGTTTTATTCTGTTTAGGATTTTCGATATCTGGAAACCCTGGCCGATAAAATGGATAGACAGTAAAGTGTCCGGTGGCCTGGGTATTATGCTGGATGATGTTTTGGCCGGTATTTTTGCATTGATTGGTCTACACTTGATTATAATGTTCTATTAGAGTAAATCCCTTGAAAACAACCTTAATCTGTTTCCTGCTATTGCTGGCCAGCTCGGCAGGTTTTGCTGCTGAATCGGTTAAGGTTATCGCTTTATTTTCTAATAAGGCAATGCTGATGATTAATGGAAAAAATATCATCATGAAAAAAGGAGACACTATTAAGGGTGTGACTTTGATTTCTGCCAACGGGCGTGGGGCTGTTGTTCGCCTGGTTAATGGAACCGAAAAGAAGCTGGGTATTAATCAATCTATTCATCAAGCTTATAAAAAGCCTGATAAGAGTAAAATGACGGTGTACTCAGATAGAGCGGGTATGTTCTTAATGCCCGGTAAAATTAACAACCGTAATACAAAGTTTTTACTGGATACCGGAGCTACTTTTATATCGATTAGCAGTTTGGAAGCGGATAAGCTGAGACTAAATTATAAATCGGCCAGGAAAGGCGTGGTGCAAACCGCCAGTGATGTAGTTCCTGTATGGCATATTAAGCTGGATAACGTTAAAGTAGGTGGAATCAGTGTAGCTAATGTAGATGCTGTTGTATTGGAAGGTGTTAACCCCAAACCAATATTGCTGGGCATGTCCTTTTTAAAACATGTGAAAATGCAACGTAATGGTGCTGCAATGTTAATCGAACAAAAATACTAATAACTCTTGAGGTAAGCATGCTAGATTGGATTGACCCTATCATTTTAAATTTTGTGTATGCCGCTTTAGGTGGGTTTCTCACTATCTGGTTCATGAAACTTGGCTGTGGCAGTTTTAATAAAATAGTTAATTTTAATATTAGTGATGAGCTTGCTAAAGGTAATGTTGCTGTTGGTTTAATGATTTGCGGTATGTTTATCGGTATTGGAGTCGCAACCGGATTAGTCATTGGCTTAGGGCTGAGTTAAGCCTGTTGATTAAGTGGTTTACGTTGAAAAAATTCACCACGAAGGCACGAAGAACACGAAGGTTTATTAGTAAACTAGTACCTCATAAAATAATGCTATATGTTCTGAACTGAGGCAATTTATACTAGATTATAGGACTACGTTGACAGGTTCTTGCTCAACCTGTTTTAAGCTCTTTCAACATATTGCTATCATGAATATTAACCACTATCTTGAAATGATGAGTAACAAATTTGTTTTTCCTTCGTGCTCTTCGTGCCTTCGTGGTGAATCCTCTTGATTTGGTCATCATGTTAAAATAGTCACAAATTATCTTTTATAGTGGCGCGATTTTTTTTAGAATGTCGCGCCATTTTACTTTTAATATTCTGGAAATAATTATGATCCGAACTCGTTTTGCACCCAGTCCTACTGGATACCTGCACATTGGTGGTGCCCGAACAGCTCTATTTAGCTGGCTGTTTAGCAAAAAAATGGGGGGCGATTTTGTTCTACGGGTAGAAGACACCGATAGAGAGCGTTCAACAGATGAATCTGTTCAGGCTATTCTTCAGGCAATGGAGTGGCTTCAGCTGGATTATGATGAAGGTCCATTTTATCAAACTCATCGATTTGACCGTTATGAAGAGGTAATTCAGCAGCTTATCGATAATGATCATGCTTACTATTGTTCCTGTTCCAAAGAAAGACTGGAATCATTGCGTAATGAGCAAATGGCTAATAAGCAAAAACCTCGTTACGATGGTTGTTGCAGAGATAAAAAATTGAAATCGGGCGAACTGGAAAACATGGTTGTTCGTTTCAGAAACCCTCAACGGGGAGAAGTCGTTTTTAATGACCTGGTAAAAGGTGAGATCACCGTCAGTAATAACGAGCTGGATGATTTAATTATTGCACGTTCTGATGGTACGCCCACTTACAACCTGACTGTAGTCGTTGATGATTCTGACATGAATATCACCCACGTGGTGCGTGGTGATGATCATGTAAACAATACACCCAGACAGATTAATATTTTTAAAGCTCTTGGAGTTTCTATTCCCTTGTTTGCTCATGTGCCCATGATTCTTGGTGAGGATGGAAAGCGATTATCTAAGCGTCATGGTGCGGTAAGTGTGATGCAGTATTTAGAGGAAGGGTATTTACCTGAGGCTTTACTAAATTACCTGGTTCGTCTGGGCTGGTCGCATGGTGACCAGGAGCTATTTTCTGTTGATGAAATGCAGCAACTGTTTTCACTGGAAGGGATTAACCGGGCGCCTTCTACATTTAACCCTGAAAAACTGTCATGGATAAATCAGCAATACCTGAAAACTAAAGCATTAAATGACATTGTAGAATTAGTGAAGCAGCGTTTGAGTAAAAATGGTGTGACACTGGACGATGATCTGGATATTTCATCCATTGTTGATCTTTATCGGGAGCGGGTTAAAACAATTAATGAATTAGCCGACAGTATTTTATATTTCTTTCAGGATTTTGAAGAATATGATCCAAAAGCCGCAAAAAAAGCTTTTAAGGAAGCCGCATTACAACCACTTCAATTACTTCATGACAAGTTATCTGAGCTGGACTCATGGAGCACTGAAGAAATTCATGCTGTTATCCAGAATATTACTGAAGAGTTAGGTGTTAACATGGGTAAGGTTGGGCAGCCTTTACGAGTAGCGGTTACCGGAGGTTCTTTCTCTCCACCCATTGATCAAACGGTTGAAAAAATTGGTAGAGAAAGCTCTTTAGCCAGAATTCAGCGTGCAATAGAGTACATAAAATGATCTAAACAGAATAAGTTAATAATCTGAATTCAGTAAATAATGCATAGATAATTGCTAATAATCTCAATAAGATGCTATAACATTGTAATCTAAATAATTAAAAGCAAAAAAATAAAAAGTACAAGGAACAGGAAGGTATGAAAGATCAGTCTATTCAGTGTGTTGTCATGTTTGCAGATGTGGCGGGAAGCACCGCCATGTATGAAAACATGGGGGATAGTATTGCTCGTGAGCGCATTTCAAAGGCTTTGAATACCCTGATTGCAATTTGCAAGAGACATAAAGGACGACTGGTTAAAACTATAGGTGATGAAATCCTGGTTTATTTTCCTGATGTAGATCTGTCACTGATTGCGGCCCAGGCTATTCAGGAAACCATAGAAGATGATCGCTCCCCTGAAACCATTGGTTTATCTATTCGCATTGGAATGCATTATGGCTCTGTCATTTTGGCTGATAATGATATTTTTGGTGACACGGTTAATGTGGCTGCACGAGTTGTCGCACTGACTAAAGCAAGACAAATTCTATTTACCAATACGCTTGTAGAAAGAGTTAGTTCGGCTGAAATAAACGGTAAAATGCGGCACTATGATCGTTTAGATGTTAAGGGTAAAGATAAAAAGCTAGATGTCTTTATGTATGCATGGGAAGAAGAGTCAGAAATTACTAATATGGCTACCGGCAACCTTACCAACCCTTTTAGAGCAATAAATGAAGGGGGGTTAGTGCTGACTTATCAATCTCAAACATCCCATCTGAATCTGGACAGTGACACTATCAATATTGGTCGTGGGAATAGCTGTGAATTAATAATTTCAGGTGATCTCATCTCCAGGTTTCATGCAAAAATTAGTGTCAGGCGTGGAAAGTTTGTATTAACTGACCAGAGCACAAATGGAACATTTGTACGAACACTCGATGGGCAGAATTATTTTCTGAGGCAGGAAGAGTTAACGCTATTTGGTAGTGGTGTCATAAGCCTGGGGAAAAATGTAGACAAGTCCAGAGAAAATTTACTGTATTACTCTTTTGATTAGGCTATTCCGAATATCCTGATATTTTCACAGTCAGATAACAGGCGGTGTTTATTGATTACCCATGGTAAATTTTGTGCCGGGAGGTTTATGGGCTGTAATTTTTTGGCCTTTAATGGCTAGAATTCTGTGTTGATCAAGTAATAGTTGATATAGAAACATTAATTCATCCTGTGCATCTACAGGAAAACCTTCTCGCCTTTTACCGCCTTCTACTACGATAAGTTCTTCCAGGTATTTCTGACCTTCACTATAACGCCATAAGCCGGTAATAGTTTTAATGACACGTGGAAATGATTCCAGAGTTGCCGGTTTGCCCGCACGCTGACGCTTCAACTGCTCGCTTTTGCGAAAAAGCTGTTGAGCTATAGCTGGGTTCATGACTCTGTTGTCGATCGGCATAGGTAATTCTTGAATGCTGTGTTTAGTTAATATCATATTCATAACTGAATAATATATGATTGCGCTATGAAAAATGAGAATTCAGTTCCAGATATTCTAATTAATCAATATAAAAAAGTATATCTAAATATATGAATATTGTTTTTACTCAGTTTGTTATGGGATGTATCTAGTAAATGACATTATAAATATTAGCTAACTATTTGATTAATAGTAAAAATTACTTCGAATATTTATGGATATACTTGATGTGCTTCTTAAGTGTTTAACTTTATGTAAGTTGTATTTGACTGGGAGTGATACAACTTTTTTTGTCTTACCGCAGCGTAAGGTACTGAGTAAACCTAATAATTAGCATAGCACCCAAAAATATTAGAGCTGCTTCGGCCCAGTTGCTAGTATTTTCAAACCAACGACCCATCACCAGTATCTATCTTTTGAAATTACAATAAATAAAAATAAAAACAATATCTTAATGACGCCTTCTTCGAAATATAATGAGTTTATGCAGCAATCAGGTTTTTATCCAGATCAGGCTCAACAGCATGCATTATATTTACTGGACAGGCTTTATGAAAACGTTGAACGTAATGAGAGTGAACAGGGGCTGATCACGAAATTTGTTCGTATTCTGGGAATTAGTTCTAAACAGGTTCGGGGTTTATATTTCTGGGGAGGAGTAGGACGAGGCAAAACATTTTTAATGGATATCTTTTATGAAGTATTGCCGATCAAGAATAAGCGGCGCTTTCATTATCATCAGTTTATGCAACAAATTCATGATGAATTAAGCATCACTAGAAAAGGCAAAAACCCGGTTAAGGAAATTGCAAAAAATCTGGCGCGAAAGACAAAAGTACTCTGCCTTGATGAATTTGTGGTTACCGATATCGGTGATGCCATGTTGATAGGCCGTTTACTGGATGCCTTGTTTGATGAGGGAATTATATTGATTACAACATCCAATCCTCCTCCAGAAGAATTATATAAGGATGGATTACAACGAGCCAGTTTTGTGCCAGCCATTGATCTGTTAGATCAACATTGTCAGATTGCTAATCTGGATGGTGGGCAGGACTATCGTACTTTAGGTTTGAAGCATACAAAGTTATATCAGGTACCGCATAATCGCGCGGCCATTGAAATCATCGAAAATTACCTTAACTCCCATCTGGTATCAGTAAAACAGCACGATAGTCTGTTCATCAATGGGCGACAAATTAACTTTGAATTTTGTGCTGAAGATACAGTCTGGTTCAGTTTTGATGAGTTATGTAAAACAACCCGAAGCCGGTTTGATTACCTGGAAATTGCGAGCTTATTTAACACCGTGATCATTACCGGAATTGAAGCCATGAATGAAGGGACTATGGATGTAGCTCGTCGTTTTGTGTCATTAATCGATGTATTTTATGATCGTCGAGTCAAACTAATCTGTACTGCCGATGTGGTAGTAGAAGAGTTATATCAGCATGACTTCCTGGCCTTTGAGTTTACACGAACTGTTAGCCGTCTCTTAGAAATGCAGAGTCTTGACTACATCGGGCAAACACATTTTGTTTAACGGAACCTGTCAGCAGAATTAAACCATTTCATACTGGTGCTGTTTAATTTAATTCTATACTCGCTTTTAGGGCTGCATGATCGGAAAATTTATAATCAATGCGGGTGAATGATATGGATTTTATTTTTGGTATTAAGTTCCTGCTGACTAACAAATAGTCCAACAGCTGCTTCTTTTTTCGATATTTATAAGAATACCGATTTTTTGGATTCACTATCAATGTTGTATCAATAAGATCATTTTTAATGAGATCGGGGCTTTTCCAACGGGGCCGCTTTTGATCCGGTTTGCCTTTAATTGTTCCGAGCATATCGACATAAGAATCGGATGGGCTTAACGCGTTAAAGTCACCTACAATTATCAGCTTTTCCTGTGGTTGCTGATGCTGGAAGTTATTTATCCAGCTTGCCAGAGTTTCAGCCTGTAAACGGCGTTTTTTACTTACATATTTTCTATGCCTACTCGAATTTAATCCGCGCATGGAGCGAAGGTGGACATTCACAATGGTTAGACATTCTGAAGGGCATAACCGAATTAACAGGGGAGGTCGGGAATAGAGTGGCCCGCCTTTCAGGGTATTAGTTTTGTTTTGGTGCAGTGCTCTAATAGATTGTAGCCTGTATTTTTGTTTGATCAGAAAACCGACATCTATTCCTGATATGTCATTGCCTTCAATTAAAACGGGTTGATAGTTTATAGAATATTTACTTTGCAGCAGATTACAGACATCTTGCAATATTTTCTTATTTTCAACTTCCTGAAAGGCTATGACATCGGCAAACTGGTAGACAGTTCTAATTTTTTCTACCAGTTGTTGCAGACGGTGTTGATATGTTTTAGTAGTAAGAGTTATCGCTTTATTATTGTCATCTTTATTATCATAAAAGCGATTTAAGTTTTGAGACACCAGCTTTAATGTGAATTGATCTGCTGATGCATTCAAACTCATAAAGATGCCGGGTATGAATATTAACCAGTAAAATTTTAACATTGAAGGCATATAAAAAAGCTTACCAAAATTTGAATCAGGAACTTGGATTTAGTAAAAAAGTTGACCAGGATTTATGCAGTGAATAATTACTTGCTGCGATTATTGGCCGACTTTCCAGACTATTATTAAATACGGGCTGAAGAGTATCGGTAGAGCTAACGCCGTTTGCTTCTGCCAGTAAAAGGCAACCTGCTGCATAATCCCAGAATTTTTCACCGCCATGCAGTAATAACTGAGTGCGACCTGCAGCAAGCCATGCCCATTCAAGAGCGCAGGTACCTATGTTTCGCTGTGATTTAAAGGGCATTGTCTGACACAGGCGTAGCTTCATATTACTATTCAGACGTTTGAAATCGACTGATGCGAGGCATAGACCAAGCTCTTCGGTTTGCTCTGGAGATTCATACTTGGAACCATTAATGCGAAGCCCTGAGCCTTTCAAAGCAGAAAAGGTTTCTTTTCTGACCGGGTCATAAATAATGCCCAGACTCAATTGCTTATCTACTATAAGTGCCAGAGACACGGCAAATAAAGGAACACCATGGTGAAAATTATTGGTTCCATCAACGGGGTCAAGACACCAGTATGATGGACAGTTTGTCACCACGTCTGTTTGTTCCTGAGTGGTCATCTCTTCACTCAGCAAAGGGATGTCGGGTGCTAGTTTTAATAATTCTGCTGATATAGCATTTTGCATGGCCAGATCTGCTTCTGTCACAATGCTACCATCTGTTTTTGTTTCGGCCGTAGTCTGGTTAAAAAAATCATTCAGTATTTTGTCGCTGATAGCAGGAATGAGTTGTTCAAGCTGTTTGAGTAATGTCAGGTCTGCCATTGATGAAATCGTTAGGGTGAATGTCTTTGGTTAAGCGGGATTAATTGATATAGTTTAGCATCCTTAAATAATACCTCTACTATTGAAATAACAGATGCCGTTACCACCGAAAAATAGATTCTTCCTGACCCGGCAAAGTGCAAATATTATGGAAGATTTGCTTCGTCGCTTAAAGCTGTCTGGCTCAATCAGCTTGTTATACGGTCAGAGGGGGATCGGTAAATCCAGCCTGTTAAACAAGTTTGTATCAAATCGCTTAACACCAGAAAACTCGGTGTTTGTACGATTTAATGCCAACAAAACTTTTAACGAAGGGTTGGAAGGTGATGTAGAATTTAAGAGTGATACTTTTTTTACCCAGCAGATAAGCCGATTGAAATCTGGTTCGACATTAGTTATTGACCAGTTTGATAATGCGCCGGAAGAAATACAGCTCAATATTCTTAAATACTGGAATCAAGTTGCATTTGAGAAAAGCTTAAAACTTGTTCTCAGTGTTGAACCAATAAATCTTCATCAGTTAACTGAAATAGCTAACCGCTTTCAGCTGAAAATTGATAGTGTGGAATTAAAGCCTTTAAGCAGGAATGAGCAACTGGATTTTCTACGATCTACCTGTTGCCCAAAATTAAGACATATTGCAGTAGTTCCACCAGAGTTAAAGCAATCTCTCAAACTAACAAATGGTTTATTTTCGCAGTTAGAAGCTTTTCAGTCACAGTTTGGTGAGCAAATAATCTGTCAGGAAACTTTACTAAATAGCCATAAAAAAATTAATAAATTGGTACTGTATACTTTTTTAGTTTTTGTCCTTTTAGCTTTCTTCGCAGTCACTTTAAAAAATGTTGAATTAACTAATGAGCTTTCTCGGTTGCATGATTCGACAGTTCAAAACAGTGTTAAAAATAATGCCGAGCCAAAAATAGAAGCAGGCCAGGTAGTAATAATTCAACCAGAACAAACCTTGAAGCTTGACCTGGTGCCGCCTGAACCAGCGGATGGGCTAGATATATCAAATAAAAAACTGATTACCGATGAAGTCACTGATGAATTGAAAGTTGTTGATACTAGGCCGGTGCAAATTGAACCGAAGAAGGTTATTGAAGTACCTCAAAAAAATCCTGTGAATATTCCACTGGCCCAGACAATTTTTCATCAACGTCTACAGGCCACAGAAGACTGGTTAAACTCTGCTGATGATAAATCGGCAAGTATCCAGATTATGACCCTATCTATTGAGAAAAATCCTCAGAAGGCTTTAAACCTGTATCTAAATAAACTTAAGTCTAAACAGGTTGATCTGAATGAAATCAAGATCTTCTCTTTGGTCAAGGGAAATCGACAAATGTATAGCGTTTTATATGGGGAATATAAAGATTACAATATTGCCGATCGAGAGATTAAGCATCTACCTGATGTTCTGAAAGCTAACCAGCCGATTCCAAGAACAGTAAAAGGCATAAATAATGAAATGAATGGGCGTTGAGCCTGACCTTGACATTAAATAGCTATCATGCAAAAGTTTCATTGAAAACAAAAATAGATGTTGTGCCAGACGTTACTAACGGCTATCTATTTCAGGGTGTATCTAAATTGAATGCTGAGATTAAAGAAGTTCAGGATTGATTCAGATCAACATTTTTTATTCAATTTTTATTAAATGTTTATTAGTGTCTCATTATATAGCATAATGCGGTCACTTAATTAATTAGAGAAGGGTATAGATATGCAAAAAATAGTTCGTGCGTCTTTTATTAGTATTTTCCTAATGCTTTCATATAACACTAATGTGAATGCAGACTGGTTCGGTGGCAGTGATTGTCCTCCTTGGGCTTATGATTGTAATGACTGGCCTGAATGGACTCCAATGTACTGGATGGAAGAAATGTCAGATGAATTTGACGATAACAACTGGGGTGGAAATAATTGGGGTGGTAACAACTGGGGTGGCAATAACTTCGGTCCTTTCGGTGGAAATAATGGCCCATATGGTCGTCCTCCAATGATGCCTTATGGTGGTCAAGCTCCTTACGGTGCTCCTGCTCCTTATGGTCGTCCTCCTATGCCTATGGGTGGTCCAGCTCCTTATGGTCGTCCTCCTATGCCTATGGGTGGTCCAGCTCCTTACGGAATGCCTCCTATGCCTATGGGTGGTCCAGCGCCTTTCGCTCCACCAGCGCCAGCACCAGCTCCTGTTAGATAGTATGTATTAAGCTTCCTGGTAACTCATTAATATTTAGAGTTACATTTGTTTGGAAGCCCAGTCTGTCCTGGGTCAGCATTGCTCCCAGGGCAGTCCATCATATCTCCAGCCACCTAATGAGCTGCGATGATGTGTCTCATCAAGATCACCTTCAAATCCCGTGTTGATATTGTAGACACGATTGAAATTCTCTCCAACCAACAATTGACCCGCTTCAGCTGAACGTTTTCCGCTACGGCATATCAATATGACGGGTGCACATTGGCTATCAACATTGCAAATGACGCCACCTAAAATTAACTTACGAATATCTCTGGCAAAATGAGGGTTAATATCCCAGTCAGGTTCATCAATCCAGGGAATATTTACAGCTCCAACAGGATGACCTATAAATAGAAATTCCATGCTTGAGCGAACATCTACAAACAGGACATTGGCTTCTTCATGTATCATTTCTGATGCCTGAGTGGGTGATATTTGTTTTAACTCTGCTTTGCTCATGATTGCTCCTCCGCTATTGTTATTTTGATGTTATAGCGTAAATAAAGTTTCTATTCCTAAACAGTTACTTACAAGGATATAAACTATACAGAGGTCGTTGCTGAGTAAAACCACTGCCATTGGCATTTAGTGAAGTTGTTTAAGCAGCTTAAAAGTTTATCTGATGGCACGGCCTCTTTGGGAAAAATTTGGCTAATTTCAATGAAAATATTTGAAAATCCAGCACTTTTACGCCACTGAATTTCATTTGTTTTACCTTCTAAATCACAGTTTGGGCACTGCCAGGAATCATTGTCAGGATAGCTTTTTAATAACTTTACAGGATTTGTAACTGGGTGTTTGCAGCCAGGGTATCTGATGGTTTCAATTGATTCTCCACCCAGCCCTACAACCTCATCAAATTGATGAATACTTATGGCTGACTCTATATCTCCCTGTTGCAGGGAAGGAGAACAGCCGAGAAAAGTAATGTAATCCATCAACTTGCTACCAGCAGGTAGTGTAAGTGAGCTCGTTTGGCCGGATATAAAATTTAATTCAGTTAGATAGTTAATTAACTGGGTTTTGGATATATCAGATTGTTTAGAATTTTCAGCATATAAAAATAATGAAAAATTCATGATGTTAATAAATTAACTTCCACTCGATATTAATTTTTCAAGCCCCTGCTTAAGATCGGTTTGAGCTGTAATTTCAAGCTCTTCATTCATTTTTTTAGTAATTGCCAAAGAGTGCACAATATCGCCTTCACGAGGTTCATCAAAAGTTATCTCAGAGTTTTGACCTGTAATTTCAGATAAAACATTAACCAGATCTAGTAGGGACGTTTTTAAACCAGTACCTATATTGCAAGCGCCTTCAACTTCAACATGCTGTAAAGCGGCGACATTTGCACGGGCAACATCTCCAACATAAATGAAATCTCTGGTTTGTTCTCCATCACCAAAAATAGTTAAGGGCATGGCTTCAGAAATACGGTCTACAAACAGCGCAATAACACCAGCGTAAGGAGATTTTGGATCCTGTCGTGGGCCAAAGACATTAAAAAACCGTTGTCCCAGTGAAGAAGTTTTATATAAAGTTTTGTATAACTCAGCATATTGCTCATTCACCTGCTTTTCCACACCATAGGGAGATAACTGTGTTTTCTCAACATCTTCTGGTAATGGGATTACTTTGGGTGTTCCATAAATTGCAGCAGATGATGCATAAACCAGGCGTTTAACACCGTGATTTTTTACCGCTTCAATAACATTAACGAATCCTACGATATTCTGTTGAGCTGAAAATTCGGGATCTTCTAGAGACGCAACCACAGATACCTGAGCTGCGAGATGTAAGCAATGGGTTACGCCATGCATGCACTGGTTGACTATATCTTTATTGCGGATATCTCCTTCAACAAATTCCAGTAACTCATGATTAGCAGGTAAATTGCTTCTAAAGCCAGAACTTAAATTATCCAGTACTCTGACAGCAATACCATTTTGCATAAGAAGGTCCGCTGTATGGGATCCGATAAATCCAGCACCGCCGGTAATTAAAACTTTTTTCATTATGAGTTTATTTTTGTTTGAATTAATGTTGAATAATAGCAATTTTTGACAAGGTTTTTAACGACATGAAAAATATATTTAAAAACTGTGAAATACGTAGGATTTTTGCTTGACAGTTGAGGGTGCCACCATTAAAGTACGCGCTCTCTCGAGGGGGCCATAGCTCAGTTGGGAGAGCGCAACACTGGCAGTGTTGAGGTCGGCGGTTCGATCCCGCCTGGCTCCACCAAAACCTCTAGAGGTTTTACACAGTGTCCCCATCGTCTAGTCGGCCTAGGACACCGCCCTTTCACGGCGGTAACAGGGGTTCGAATCCCCTTGGGGACGCCACTTATTTGGTAGTCCAATCAAAGACTTAGCTTCGGCTAGGTCTTTTTTTTGTCCTAACTTATGAATAACTTCTACAAATAATAAAATAGCTATTTTCTTTAATAAGTAAAAAAAGTAATTAATTTATTTTTGCAGAAAATATTCTGATAATGCAGAATAAAAGCTCAATATGGAAAAGGAGAGGCTAGATGCTCACACTCACCAAAGAAGAATTTAACACCAATGTAAAAAAGCTGGATGAAGCAATACAGAGAGCCACAAAATTACGTCAATCTAAAAACTTAGTAGCTTTTCAAGCGATGAACCATAATGCTCAACTAAATCAGGGAAAGGGTTATATTAAAACTCAAAATACTGAAAGATGAAGTTAACTAGGCAGTGTTCGAAGTTGTAGGGGGATTTAAAATTGCATATGCACTTATTTTGATTATACTAATTATTATGAATAATAAACTTCGTAACTTTCTTGCAGGTATTGGATCAGTCTTGGCAATCATGCCTACTGGGTCTGTAGCTCAGGTGAAAAACCCTAATCAACGCTCTGATTGCGATAATTTACGCGGTGATTGGGAGCGTGTTGGTAGTTACTTACATTCTTCCTTAAAAAAATCTAATAATGAGCAACAGAAGAAGAACAGCCGTTAAAAAACAGAATCATCCTGTTAATAATCAACAAAGCCGCGATAAACAAGTTCAAGTCACTGAGCATCAATCCTTTGCAGGGCCGCTACCGCCACCAGTAATATTATCTGATTATGAAAATATTCATAAAGGACTTGCCAATAGGATAGTAGAAATGGCTGAACGTGAACAATCTGTACGTCATCAACTTGATATTGACACGCTTGCATGCAATAAAGACTTAGCAGATAAGCAATTCTCTGAACGTAATACAGGCCAGCACTATGGGTTAATTATCGGGTTATCAGGATTAGTTTGCTCTGGCTTTTTAGGTTATTTAGGACTGGAAACCGCTTCAGGTATTGTAGGTGGTACGACCGTTATCGGACTTGTTGGTATATTTGTAACTGGACAGTTAGTAAATAAAAAAGGCAAGTAGCACCACACACCAGAGCCAGCTATATACGGATTTTTATTACATGTTCAATTTTATATTCAATGAATTCATATAACTATTAAAACTTCGACTATGGTTAATCAGCAAAATCATCAAAGGGATTTTTTTTCTTTACCGGGGTAATACTGATCTTCTCCCGTTCAGTAGGGCTTAAACCAAACTTACCCAGTCCGATCATCACACGTCGCCAGGCATCGGCTTTAATAGTTGATGCAGGATGGTTTTTAATCATTTCCACACCTTCACGGTTCATAACGGTATAAGTCATGCCTTTTTCATCGAGTATTTCTTTTGCTGTCAGATAATCCGCGTATGCGTCACAAACCATAGCTAGTGTTGTCTTATCAGCCAGGGTGAGTACGTTCATGTCTGTGGTGATTTTTGCCAGTTCAATAAATGCTTTACGGGCTTGCGGGCTTAGCCAGTCTGGTGGCCTTAATATGCCTTTTTCCGGCTCTGGTGGCGTTCTCATCCTCTCAGGGTGCTGCTTGTCGGTACCCTTTAAGATTCGTATGTTTGAAGGTGTTCGAGGTCTAGCCATTATTTACCACTTTTTTTAGTTCATTATGGAGATGTAGAAAATTCACTTCCCCGCCGTTCTCTGATTGACCCGTTTATAGGGATTTTACCCGCCCTACCCTCTCACACGATGTCTTAGCATTGTGGCAAGCATGGCATAGGCTTTGTAGATTTCTCTCATCTAACTGGCTTCCGCCGTCTTTAATCTCTATTATATGATCCACCCCTATACCCTTAGTTAATTAGTTGCTCACCACGCCTCGCTAGAGACTGTGAGCTGTCTATGTATCAGCCAGGCACTATAGACAAAGCCTGTTTTTACATCTTATTTCAACCGGTGTTTCAAGGTACTGGCCACCGGTAACCAGTGTTCTTTATGCGCCGTTTAATAGTCCTGAAACAATGCCGAGAGGGTGATGTACTGCGAACCCTAGACGCGCTTCACAAAGCATTGTGGATAGGTTCTTAGTGAAGTCAGTACCATCCGAATCACTCAAGGTAATCAAAGCATCTTCACGTGTATGGATTGTTGCGGCCTGTAGTCTATCGAGCGCAATGAATGATCCTGATGCCATGTAGGTACTGACATAAACAGGAACATTCCAGATATTCTCAGCATCACTCGACTTAGGGTCACCAAAAACATATTGTCCGGTTGTATCCTGGATAAGATCCATTGCTTCAGCATCATCGGGATTTAAGATATACAGATTACAATCGAAGTCTGCATTTTGTAGAGCCGTTTTAGCAGAGCGTAGATTTTGAATACCATCAGTTCCAGCCGATGGGCTAAAAGCTGTGAAGTTACCTGTATCAAGTAAACCTGAGAGTTTTGATGTTGTACCATCGCCATTGATAATAGCGTTTTCGACTTTGCTCTCGAGACCATGAAAAAGTCTGCGACCTGTAAAATCTACAGTTTGCGGAGCGTCTGCCAGTACCTGCTTAGATATTTTCAGCCAATGAGCATAAGTACTGATCTGCTGCACTTTCTCCTCGAAGGTTACCCCCGATTCTGCCTTGAGTGTTCCATCACCATCCTGGGCTTCTGCGTTGTTAGTGAAAGCCAGTTCTTTCTGGTAAGTGAAACTTCCGCCAGTAGCAGGGATGTTGATAAACATCTGACGTAATCCGAGCTTCTTCTCTGGTCCACCAATGACGCTAGATAACTGCTGAGGGGGGCTTGTAGGATCAGCCGTGATGATAGTGTTATTCTGAATTTCAGGCAGGATAACTTGGCTCTTAACAGTCAGTCCGGCGTTTTTAGTTCGCCCTGCAATGTAGTTCTGAATTTCTTCTGATTCTGCAAACCTGGCTGAAATTGATTTGTTATTGCTTGCCTGTGGTGGTGCGTAATGACTGCCGCCTCCTGATTGTTCAATGCTAAGAATACGATCAGCGTGTTCTCTTAGCCTAATATCATGATCATTAATATTTTTACCCTGCTTAGTGATATTGGAAGAAGCAGAATTCATAATCTTTTCTATTTCACGAACAGCGTTATTGTTTGACGCATCAACGTCTCGCACTGCATTTTGAATTTCTTGTGACATTTTAATTACCTCAATAATGGTATTAAGAGGCGGTTACTGTGGTCTGTTACTTTTGAGCGTATTGATACAGACCGCTAATAAACGCGGTTAAACTTTAATTAGTGGCTTATCACCACACTGTAAAAAGTCTTCTGTACCAGCTCAGATCGCCTGAGAGGCTTGGGAAGGTATTCACCAATATAGGAATCACTCCTGTATTAGTTAAATAGATTATAGCAATAATAAACATATTATCAATTTAAATTATCTAAATTACTGGTATTAACCAGGTCAGCCAGGTTGTGCAAATAATTAGCCGTTGAAGCTGTGCCGGTCGCGTCAATCAAAACGGGAATAGCTCCACCAAGTAAATCAATCGCTATCTCTACTTCATTAATTTTTTGCTGTCGTAGTTCATTAATTGCTTGAGTGATTATTTCAGCTCTTTTATCTTTCATGTTTCACCTTTTTATTTATTTAAAAAATACTTTTTCTGGCAGGCTTTTAATCTGAGATTGACGGTCAATACTCACTTTGAAAACCTCCTGAAAAATCGTATTTATAAGGGGGGGGTGAAAAGCCGACAAAGCGAAAAACCGAAACCCCAAAAAAGCATATTCTCCACAAAGTAAATGCATGAGAGCATTGCTCTGTATGGGTTTGCATAGTTTTTATACTTTTTATACTTTTTATACTTTTCACTTTTTCACCTCTCGCCCCTAAGACGAACAAGCGAGGCGGTTTTTCGGTTTTAACCATGACTATTTACCTCTCGAAAATCTTTCATAATCTGATGATTTTGTATCTGGTAATGACTTATTCCATGACGTAATGAGTGTAAAAACCAGAGCGTTGTTGTGCTTGTCTCTAGTGGCTTTCCATTCGTAATTAGTAAGATTTTTTAGTGTGGTTTTAATACTGCGCTTGGTAAGCTCATCTTTTAATTCTTCACTCTCATCGAATGCCCTGATGATTTCAGACTGATTCTTTTTACCTGTTTTCAGGGTGCTTCTGATAAAGAGAATTTCAGCTTCATACTTTTGAGTTAAAGATTTATGCTTCATTTCTCTTTCGCTTTCCTGCGCTTCATCCTGTCCCAACTGTTGGACGCTATCTAGCATCTGTACATAGTGCATCCCTTTCTTTTTTTGATAGCTGTATGAAACACTGGCGATAACTTCGCCTCGGTCTTTTTCCCGCCTAAATTCTACAATTTGCTTTTCATCTTCTGGTGATGACATCTGATACATGCTGTACATGCAGTCAACATCGTTCTTTGTGTCGCTAGTCCCTTCATAAATAAGATTTCCATCTATATCTTTATGCTTGTTCGCGTGGCCTGCCAGGATGACTGTGCCGCCCTTAGCTATGAATCTTCTTAATGTGTTATACAATGCCGCCTGTGATGATTTGCTCATCATGTCCGCAAACTTTTTCAGCGTATCCAGTAGGATAATTTTGCCTTCTGCACATCCTTCGGCTGATATATCGTCAAGCATCTCAAGTATTTTTTCTCTCGATACGCCAGCTTCATCAGGGCTAATCATGTAAAAGCCATGTTTTTTAGCTACTTGAGATTTTATGAAAATCCCTTTGTAGTTATCATCAGCATTAATATAGAAAATATCCTCGGCTTTTATCCTTCCGGCTTTGATTGACTCAATTAGCATAAAGATAAATAGCAGGGTTTTTCCTGTATTGGGTGCGGCATAAAAAAGCGTCATTTGACCCATTAATGCCAGATCAATAAAAACATACTCATCATTTTTTAAGTTCATTTCTATCTCATCAATTCGATTTGTAGTTGATAATGCGACCAGTTTTGACAGTGCATTAGGCGCAGGCTCTATCTTTTCTAGAAAATCGGGATCATCCACAAAATCATTAGGATCATTACCCCGTTCATCTTTGGGCAAAACGGCTGTTTTGATAACCACTAGTCTTGCTCCGTCAATATAAGAACTTCATTTGGTTGGTAAACCATATCTATTAGGCTAGCAACTTTTTTAAGGTTTGATTTACCGAATGAGCAGGCACAAACACCGTTCCCGTTCTGGTGGTGAAACACCATCGAATAAGCACTCGCCCAGCCTTCGCACACGTACCATATAAGCGATTTATCCAGCGTGTTACCCAATAGAAGCGCACCACCAGAAACACGGCCAAACGTCTGTTTTTTGCCTGTTGCGTTGATACATTGCACGCCCTGTACCTTGTCGGTTTCAATATTCCTGATAGGTACGATAATGCAGTCTTTATTTATACCAATGACTTTTTCACTTGAAGCAATACCACGACCAGCACCACCAGCGGATTGAATGTCTTTAGTGACTGCGTACGGGTGCGATTTAACGTATTTATCATTTCTATTAGCTGCCATCCATAGCCGCAAAGCATAAGCCTGTGTATTGCTCTGCTTTTGTGGTGGTGGCGTTTTCTTTTTGGGTAATGGCTTTGTATTGGCTTGATTGTTTTCAGGTCTCCACCCGTTTTCCTTCGCCAGATAAAACACTGTTTTAATAGTTATCTGGCTGGGCTTTATCGACTTCCATACCGCCCGAAAATCAGCGGCTTTGTAGCTGTCTGCTGTCTGGCTCCATTCATCAGCAATATAGTATGCAGAATCACCGAATTCAGCTTTTAAAGACGCTAACACGTTTATCCATGTCTCCCGATCATAAGCCGGTATTGATATTAATGCTGACCATGCGCCTTCAATTGTCGGCGGATCATATTGAGCAGACTGACCCACGGTTATTCCCCTAATGTTTTAAGCGATTGCTTTATCAGGTGTGACAATCCAATTTGACCAATTAGCAGGCCTTTTACATATTGCTCTTTCAGTGAAGGGTCGCTTATTGTGATACGTCCAGTTTTAAGCATGTCGCATAGGCTTTTAGTGGTCGACTCAATACCCATTAATGAGTTATGAGCAGAATCAAGTGCTGTTTGCTGTTTTGGGGTTAAGTTGCTCACTGTTGTGCTTCCTGCTCAGTTTTCTGAACATAACTATCTAAAGCTTCAGGAGAAGCAAAACGGCGTTTGCCTATCTTGTAGGTTTTTAGCTTGCCTTGATTAATGTCAGCGTAAAGACGGGCGCGGCCTATGCTCAAAAGAGGCAAAAGGTCGTTAATTGAATAACGTGGTTTTGTATGTTGAAACATTCTTAAACACCTGTATTGTTTTGTTAAGGCGTTTGAAGAATAGAGAGAATAGGTTAGGGAATGGCACTAAGAAATTTATTATTTCGTAGTGTTAAGTAACTGGTCTTTTAATTCAGGAAGAAGTTGATTTATTTCGGAATATAATTTATTTGCCAAGCCAGCGCTTATATTGAATTGCTCACCAGCATATTCAAAGGCATTTTTGCTTCTAGTTTTTCTTGTAAGCGGGGCATCGTGTTCCAATTTGGCTTTAATGCAGGCCATAAAGACTGGTAACTTAATACGCTTATTTCTTTGATGATTATGCAAATGCCTGTTCTTTGGTCTTTGATATCCAAAAGCATCATCTAGCGATTCAACCTGAAATTGCTTTAACTTATGAATTGCGTCGACATAACCATTCGCAGCCCACTCAGGAATTTTGATATCACCTAAAGAACATATTTCTACGGCTTCAAGCAATGCAAATTTTTCACCGTTCTGGTAGTTCTGGTATTTCTGCTCTAGAAGGTTTTTATGGAAAACTACCCAATCTTCAGTTTTAAGTTTATCTCTAGCGCTTTTGATAGTTTCCTTTAGGCTCATATTCCTAACTCCACTAAATTCATCATAGCGCGCCTATCTTTGCCCATGAATTTTGCATAGTGTTTTTCAAGCATCCTGACACTGGTTCCGCAATTTTCAGCGACTACCTGCGCTTGTATGCCAGCTAACAGGGCTTTACTGATGTGATAATGCCTGAATGCGTATAAATCAAAATCATCGGGCATCTTTGTTGATTTCTTTAATGATAATAATGTCCGCCTGTATGAATTCTTTGCCCAGGGTTCGCCGTTTTCGTTTGAAAGTAGGGGGGCTTTAGGCAGTTTGTTTTTAGTAATTGATTTAAAAAACTTGAGGGCATCCTCTGACAGATAACAGCTCCATGTTTTAACCTTGCCAGTGCCTTTCCTGCTCTCAAGTCTTATCGTTCCGTCGATGGCATCAAAGTCCTTTACAAGCGCGCTGGTTAACGATCCTACGCGGTTCCCTGTTAATACAAGGGCTTTGCATAGGTTGTGAAATTCTCCCGTTGTAGCCTTTAAAAAGGTCTCTACCTGCTCATTCGTTAAATACAGTTTTCGTGCCTCGCTGACATCTTCAAAAGGTTCTACGGTTTCCCATTCTGCTTTGCTGTTTATCTTGCCATTCTTATATGCAAGGTTCAGCACCGCTTTTAACAGGTTTAGCACTCGATTAGCTGATACTTTGGATTTTCTGATTGCTTCGGGATCTTCTGACTTATCAACCATATTATTTCTGAACCGCTTAACCTGCGCTCTGTTTATCTGGTGAATGGGTGTATTCCTTAGAGACTCTGAAAGGTGCTTGCGTAGTCTGGCTGAATTCTCTCTCGCATAGACTGGGGATTTTTCTATACTTTTTTCTTGCTCGTAAGTGGTTACGGCATCTTTTAGGTAAATTTCTTTAGCATCAATGTCGATGCCTATCATTTGTGTAAACCACTCATTCGCGGCCATGAGTGCGGTTTCATAATCCCATTTATCAGAGTTCTTGAAAGTGGTTGCTTTGAATTTACCCTCTTTAGCTATTCGCGCCATCCATGAAGTATTTCGTGGGCCTTTTCTGAAACCTAAAAACCGGCCCCGGCTGATGTTCTCCCAATACGGGTTATGATCTACAGCCAGTTTTTTACGCTTATTTTCAGTGCTGATTAATGATGCCATGTCCCTTTTCTCCTGTTACCGCCGATACAAGGCGGTAAATAACTTATGAATAACTTCTACAAATATAGATTTGGTGCTGTATTGCTAACTTATGAATATATTATGGAACAATATAAGACAATAAAGCAAGTTAAAATAAGGGTTTAATGGTATTTGGCTTAGAGTGTAGGGCGGTAACGAAAACAGAAAAAAACAGGAAAAAACGCTAAATTCGCCCTTTCACGGCGGTAACAGGGGTTCGAATCCCCTTGGGGACGCCACTTATTTGGTAGTCCAATCAAAGACTTAGCTTCGGCTAGGTCTTTTTTTTGCCTGTAATTTATGATCGTGTCCCTCAGGTGTCCCTAGACTGTTTCAGGAATCGTTAAGTGGGTAAATTATTTATCTATACTTTTTTATATTCGCTGACTAATTATGCCCGATAGACAGCTGACGACCCGTTCCGGTCAGTCCCTACAGATTGTAGTCTTCGTCAGCAAAGTGCCAGCAGCGGTCATTCCTGACAGGCTGTAGGCAACTAGCGGTTTATGGACAAACCTGTCATAGAGGCCCGATCAGATAAATTGCTGGAAATACAAAAACTGTGTATTTCCAGCTGAAATGAACGCTTTATAAAAAATGCTTCTAAGCAGTCATTTCACAAGGTGTATTTATTTAAATGAGCAGATACATCTAAATTAATACATCTTGAACTGATCCGGCAATGCCGTATAATAATGCTATGGTTTTTATAGAAACAAGACTATTTACTAAACTATTGCCGAATTATCTGAGTGATGATGATTATCGAAGCCTGCAATCCTATCTTCTACAAAAACCGGATGCAGGAGATTTAATAAGAGGTTCTGGTGGTGTGCGAAAAGTTCGGTGGGCACCTACAGGAAAGGGTAAAAGTGGAGGTGTTCGTGCCATATATTATTGGAAAAAAACGGATCATGAAATATGGATGCTCACACTGTATAGTAAATCAGAAAGAGCAACCATATCCAGTCATATTCTAAAGCAGATCGCAGAGGAAATTAATCATGAGTAGTCGTGATATTGGTAAAGAAATTCTGGAAGGTATTAAAGAAATTGGAGATTTTAAAAAAGGATTAATTGAGCTTAAAAAAACAGAGCTTTCAGAGCCTTCAGAACCAAAAGTAATACGTTCAAAATTAAAGTTGTCACAATCTGCTTTTGCAGGATTATTGGGGGTCAGCATGCGAACTTTACAGGACTGGGAGCAAGGGCGTAGAAATCCTCAAGGTCCTGCTATTGCGTTGCTTCGTATCGCTGAGCAGCACCCAGAAGTATTTTCTGATTTACATTAAAATAACAGGCCGAACAAAAGTTAAGAGTTCATAATTTAATTCCATCCAACAACGGAGGAATTGAAATGAGTTTTCAAATCACTGAGCATCAAAAACATACGCCCTGGAATAAAGGAAAGCTGGTTGGTCAAAAATTACCGCTGAAGCTGAAAGAAATCTGGGCTATTCGAGTCAGGTTACAGCTAACCCACTGTATTCGGGATCTTGCATTGTTTAATCTGGCAATAGATAGCAAGCTCAGAAGTTGTGACCTGTTAAAACTTAGAGTTAGAGATATTTCTCATGGATCGACTGTTTTACATCGGGCTATGGTCATGCAACAAAAAACTCATCAGCCTGTGCAATTTGAAATCACCGAACAAACCCGAGAGTCGGTTTCAAAATTGATTTCTCATGCCAGTTTAAAATTTGATGATTATCTGTTTAAGAGCAGATTAAAAACATCACCACATATTTCTACCAGGCAATATGCCAGAATCGTAGAAAACTGGGTAAAAGATATCGGTCTCGATCCTTCAGAATATGGCACACATTCAATGAGAAGAACAAAGGCCACTTTGATATATCGACGAACTCATAATCTTCGAGCTGTTCAACTTTTACTGGGTCACACTAAACTAGAAAGTACGGTTCGATACCTTGGGATAGAAGTTGATGATGCTTTGGAAATATCAGAGTTAACTGATTGTTGATGCAATTAATCAGGAAGTGCAAATCTGTACTTCCTGACTTCTCCATACCAGTCATAGGAAGCAGTAGGGGCTTCGATGTTTAGTTTGATTGCCGAAATAGTCATCAATAACTATCAGGCTTAATCATGGACAAACCGGTCGTACCTGTTAAGTATTTGTCTTCGGCAGAAGTCATTTGCTTATGACTCTTTGAAGGCTCCATAGCTATATTAAGTAGAAATAAAATATATCAGTCCGTATTTTTTAGCTACCCTTCAAAAACATCTTTAATTTCTTTAATTGATGTATCCATATGGTTACGAAAAGCTAAAACCCTGGTAGTGCGCTTGAGGTCTGGGTGTAACAAAATCCATAAACCTAAATTATGTGCTGGATCGGGATCACAGTAGCGTTGAAGTTGCGGATCTGTATCTCCCATAAAACAGGGTAAAAAGGAAACTCCTATACCCTGGCGAATCGCAGACAGGGTTAACAGGGTATCATCACTGTAAAAATTATGTGGCTGCTCGGTACAGGCATGTTTGGTCCAGGATTTATGAAATGTACAGCAATTCACCCCAATCCATTTGGGATTACCTCCTTTTTTATTGAGCTGCTGTAAATACTCACGGCTTCCATAAATGGTGGAAGCGACTGTGACCAGTCTTTTACCGATCAATGTGTCAGTGGGTGTATTGGTTAGACGAATAGCCACGTCTGCTTCGCGCTGTGACAAACTGGAATCTATATTGGATACCACGATATGTAAATCGACCTGTGGATAGGTTTTATTGAAACCGGCAAACATCGGCATTAAAACGGTAGATGCCATGTTGTTGATGGCAGTAACTCTTAATGGTCCGACCATATTGGCATCTTTGCCCAACACAGCGCCATCTACATGTAGCATTTCGGTCTCCATTCGTTGCGCAGATTGGAGTACATTTCCCCCTGCCTGGGTCAATTCATAGCCTGTATTTTTGCGCTCAATTAAACGCGCCCCCAGCTTTTCTTCCAGCTTTCGCAGTCGTCTTGAAACCGTGGAATGCTGCACTTCCAGCTGTTTGGCGGCACCACTGATTGAGCCGGTTCGAGCGACTGCCAAAAATATTCTTAAGTCATCCCAATTCACGAAGCTCACCCTGGTTGTGCATTTTTGCACATTATGTTTCTTTTTTTAGTGAATTGTAAGCCAATTATATCAGTTTAAACTGGAATCAACTTAAACAAAAAGAGCCCAGAGGAAAGAACCATGACTAAAAATCCACCAAAATTTGCAGATCAATTTGATGCAGTTAAATATAAGCAGACCACACTTGATCAATGGAATAGTGCAGCAGAGGCGTGGCATCGCTGGTCACCGCTATTATCAAGATGGCTGGGGCCAGCTACTGAAACCATGCTCGATATGAGTCAGCTTGAGAAGGGACATAGAGTACTGGATGTAGCCGCCGGGGCAGGTGAACAAACCTTGACTATTGCTAAACGGGTGGGTGTGTCCGGACATGTGCTGGCAACGGATATCTCGCCAAACATCCTGGAATATACCCGCACTTCTGCAAACCTGGCAGGGTTACAGAATATTCACACTCAGGTAATTGATGGAGAAAACCTCACGATTCTCGATGCTGCACCTTTTGATGCCGTGATATCCCGCGTGGGTCTGATCTACTTTCCAGATCAGCAAAAAGCCTTGACAGGTATGAAATATCATTTAAGAAGTGATGGAAATGTTGCCGCTATGGTGTATTCAAGCGCCGAAAAGAATCCATTCTTTTCAATTCCAGTTTCCATCATTCGTCGCCGTGCCAACTTGCCTGCCCCCTTAGTGGGGCAACCTGGTCCTTTCAGTCTGGGTACAAAAGATAAATTGCAGCAGGTTTTTTCAAATGCCGGATTTCGCAATGTTGAGGTTGAAGCCATAGACGCACCGGTACGGGTTTCTTCAGCGGCTGAATGCCTACAATTTGAACAGGAATCCTTCGGTGCACTGCATCAAATGTTATGCGGACTTTCAGACCGTGAAAAAGACGATGCGTGGATTGAAATTGAACAAGCTCTGGAGCAGTTCGAAGTCAATGGCCAGTTTGAAGGTCCCTGTGAAATGTTAGTCGCGATAGGTACTAAATAAATATCAATCAATTAATGAAGAGGATTAAACAATGACTCAATTAGCCATAGTACAGACAGCGCCGGTTTTTCTGAATAAATCGAAGACCATACAACTGGCTGTTGCCAAAGTAGAAGAAGCTGCCAGTAATGGCGCCAACCTGGTGGTATTCACCGAAGCATTCATACCGGGTTATCCTGCCTGGATCTGGCGCCTGCGTCCGGGTGGAGACTGGAATTTATCAGAGACATTGCATGAACGTTTATTAAATAACGCGGTGAATATAGACTCCGAAGACCTCGACCCACTTTACCAGGCTGCCAGGAAGCATCAGCTCACGATTGTCTGTGGCATAGAAGAAAGAGATAACCAGCTCAGTCGGGCGACACTTTACAACAGCGTAATAATTATTGGTCCTGACGGTAATTTATTAAACAAACACCGTAAGTTAATGCCCACTAACCCGGAACGAATGGTGTGGGGGTTTGGTGATGCAACGGGCTTAAAGGTGGTGGATTCTCCAGCAGGTCGCATTGGTACCTTATTATGCTGGGAAAATTATATGCCCCTGGCTAGATACGCTATGTATTCGCAGGGTGTGGAACTGTATATCGCCCCGACCTATGACAGCGGCGATGAGTGGATCAGTAGTTTACAGCATATAGCTCGCGAAGGCTGTTGCTGGGTGGTGGGCTGTGGAAATTTAATGAAAGGCAGCGATATTCCCGATGACTTTCCCGACAAAGATAGCCTTTACCCGGATAAAGATGAATGGATAAACCCGGGTGATTCGGTCGTCATTGCGCCCGGTGGTGAATTGATAGCCGGCCCAATGCGACAGAAGGACGGAATTTTATATTGCAATATCGATCCTGCAAAAGTGGGGATCGCAAGAAGAGCGCTTGATGTGACCGGGCATTATTCACGCCCCGATATTTTTCAATTACACGTCAATACAACCCCTCAGTCCTCCGTGGTATTTGATAATTAGAACCGCCACTGAGAACAACTCAACAAACTTAGGAGAGAGCAATGAATAATCCAACCACTTACAAAGCCAGTTGTTTTTGCGGTAATGTACAGATCAGTTTAAGCGGAGAACCCGAAGCCATGGCCTATTGCCATTGTGACTCGTGTCGTCGTTGGTCTGCAAGTCAGGTAAATGCATTTACACTGTGGAAACCTGAAAACATAACCATTACTTCGGGCAAAGACAAGATAGAAAGTTATAGCGGAAACCCCGGTTCAGAGCATGATAGCGAGGTGAGTCATCGAAAATGGTGTAAATCCTGCGGCGGACATGTGCTTACCGAACATCCTGAAATGGGGGTAACTGACGTGCCAGCCGTGGTCATTTCAGGTCTCAGTTTTAAGCCTGGTTTTCATGTGCATTATCAGGAATCCGTGCAACCGATATCCGATGATTTACCGAAGTTCAGAGATTTACCCGCAGAAGCAGGGGGCTCTGGTGAACAAATCGGATAGAGCGACAGTCATTGAAATGTTAAAATATGAGGTAGGCAGCCATGCGCTCTAATCAATTTGTATGGAAATATTTAGTACTCCTGTTGATACTAGTTGTACACCAATCCTTGTCTTATGCAGAAGACACGCAGACACAGGGCAAGGTTACTGGCTCAAAAATGAGTGAACACCCTGAGTGGTTTAAAGAAAGTTTTCTTGAAATAGCGGATGATGTGCAGGAAGCGAGTGAGCAAGACAAACATGTCATGCTGTATTTTGAGACGGATGGTTGTCCCTATTGCTATAAAACGATTGAAGAACATTTTAAACAGAGTCCCAGTCGTGAGTACATCCAGCATAATTTTGATGTGATTGCGCTGAATGTGTCAGGTGATCGAGAAGTAGATTTAAATGCTGAGGTCAGCGCAGCAGAAAAGACAATTGCCAGACAACTTAAGATTGTGTATTCACCGACTATGGTGTTCCTGGACAAGGATAATCAGCCGGTGCTGAAGCTGGCCGGTTATCGTAACGGCAAAGACTTTAAATCGGCGCTTGAATATGTGCAGCAAAAAGCCTACCTCAAACAGAGCCTGACAGACTATTCAAACAGTAAACATCGCCCAGCTGTTTATCGCTTCCGCTCACACCCTCAAATTAAAAATATCAGGGATCTTTCAAGCATTTCTGACAAGCCATTGGCGATCCTTTTTGAATCAGCCGACTGCCTGGATTGTGATACCTTGCATGATGGTCATCTTGCTAACTCTGATATAAGGAAGATATTAAGTAATTTCACTCTGGTACGCTTTGATGCCCATTCGCATACTGCTATCACAGACCCGCAGGGTAAAAAAACAACCACAAAATTATTTGCAGATTCACTGGGTATCAGTTATCGCCCCAGTATTGTGCTATTTGACAGGGGGCGGGAAATTATTCGCATCGAAAACCTTCTTTATCCATATCATTTTGCCAGTGTGCTGGAATATGTAGGTTTTCGTCATTATGAACTTTACCCAGATCGGGTATGGGATTACGTGGATGTAAAAACAGCAAGACTTGTGGCTGCTGGTCATAATGTTTCCCTGTCGGAAAAATAATTCAACGGATTAAATGAATATATAGTAGAAACTTGAATAACTGCGATTACCACTACCGATAAATTCATCAAATCCACTGTAATTTTCTATATGAACTGCCTGAGTCGAAAGAAAGACTTCAAATGACTTCTTACAGGTAGCAGATTCAGAGTTCGATTCCATCCAGCAATAAGTGCTTTCTGGTTTCTCTAAACTGGTCACTGGGGTCAGTGAATTATTTTTATAATTGTGAAATCAGAAAAATTGACAATATTTCCACTTAGTCCCTGAAATGGACTTACCGGTCGTTCATGACTGCTTCATCAATAAGCTCTTCACTATTCAGATCGGATGTTCGTTTAAGGTCAGTTACTCCATGCTTCAGCAATGAAATCTACAAAAGCTCTTACCTTTGTAGAAACAAGTTTGCTGTATGGATAGACAGCATATAGCCCTGTAGTGACCGGCGCGTACTGATCCAGGACGGTTTCCAATCTTCCTTCTTCTAAGGCACTGACTATCATAAACGTTGGTGCTATAAATATACCTTTACCGTTTAATCCTGCATTCATCAGTATATTTCCCGTATCTGAACGAAGGTTGCCATTCACTTTAATACTGATACTTTTCTCCTGATCATCTCTGAACAGCCAGTTATCCGGATTCGGTGACTGTGAATAGATCAGGCAGTTATGTGTTTCGAGTTCACGGGGATGTTTGGGCTTACCATACTTTTTTAGATATTCGGGTGTTGCGCAGACATGAAAGCCACATGGCATAAGCAGTCGCGCGATCAAGCTCGAATCTTCTAGTTCCCCAACTCTTAGCGCTACATCGATACCCTCTTCTACAAGATCCACAAAACGTCCGGAGACACGAATATCCAGTTCAATCTTGGGAAATTTTTGTTGAAAGTTCAGTAGCACCTCAGGAAGTAATGACATAGCAAGGCTCTCAGGGACCGAAATCCGTAACCGTCCTTGTGGTTCATGTTGTAAGGGTAGGACTGATTGCTCAGCCTCTCGCACGTCTGACATGATCCGGCGCGAATAACTGGCAAATACTTCTCCTGCATCAGTGAGGCGGAGTCGCCGGGTGGTACGGTGAAGAAGCTGAACCCCAAGGTGTCGTTCAAGGAGAGAGACTTGCTTACTCACTACGGGCTTGGATATGCCCAGTGCATCAGCTGCGGCAGTAAAGCTGCCATTCTCAACAACAGCAGAAAATGTTTCGAGATAAGGAAGAATATTCATATTAGTTAATATTTAGAAACAATAAGTTTCTTTTTACCCTATTTATGTCCGAATTATAACTATATACACTTCTCTTCAACGTAATTCAAACCATAAGCTGTACTCGAATCACTGGGTATAAACCAACAAATAACTTATTAAAGAGAATATCAAGATGAAAAACACTGTTAATACATACGGGATAGTCGCTAAAGGCTTCCATTGGCTGCTATTCCTGATGCTTACCTTCTCAATCGTTGCTGGAAACTTTCTTGCCTCCATGCCCAAAGGGACTGAGAAAATGCAGGCTGCGGGTATGCATAAATCATTTGGTGCCGTTATATTGATGCTAATCATGCTTCGACTCGTATGGAAGCTAATCAATGTAACACCTCGACTTCCGGATGAAACAACAGCAGGTGAGGCTTTTGTGGCTAAAGCAATGCACTGGGGACTTTACGCACTAATGTTTGCTCAGCCACTGGCTGGAATCATGATGAGCCAGTCTGCTGGTTATCCAGTGAGCTTCTTTGGCCTGTTCGAATTCCCTGTTTTTCTGGATAAGAATCCTGAGCTTGCAAAAACATTTCTCAGCATACATGGCACCGTGTGGATATTACTTGTCATTGCAGTGATCGGTCACGCAGGTGCTGCAATGCATCACCATTTTATTAAGAAAGACAATGTATTGAAGCAAATGACTACGGGTGCGTGATTTCCAAAGTCGAACATTTAATTAACTTAGAGGATAAAAAATGAAACGAATATTTATACAATTAGTATTTGTCGTTAGCTTATTGCTTTCATCAATCGCAACAGCCTCAAACTTTCCAACAGAGGAACCGGTAGGGGGCAAACCGTTCGGCTATAGTACAACAAACATTGGTGACGGTTTGTACGTATTCCGCTGGTGGGTTTACCGCAATATTTTCCTTGTTACCGACGAAGGCGTTATTGTTACTGACCCGATGAATCCGAGGGTAGCTAAACAGTTGCTCGGTGAAATTCGCAAGATCACTGACAAGCCAATTAAGTATGTTATCTATAGCCACAATCATCATGACCATATTTCTGGCGGTAAGGTGTTCAAAGATCAGGGAGCGACATTCATTGGTCACAAAAATGTACTGAAGGAACTAGGTGATCATCCCAGTTATGCTACCCCTCTACCTGACATCACATTTGAGGATGAATACACAGTACAGTTAGGCGGCAGGACAATCGAATTGAAATACTTCGGCCCAAACCATGGTGACAGCCTAGTCGTAATGCGATTGCCAAAAGAGAAGATACTGTTTGTTGTGGATATCGTTACACCACGAAGAGTGGCATTCAGAAGCATGCCCGATTTCTGGCCCGATGAATGGATCAGATCGCTGAAAGAAATTGAACAGATGGATATTGACTATGTTATTTCTGCTCACGGACCTGAAACACAACCGGCAATAGACCTTGCATCGGCAGTTAAAGATCAACGTGTCTACCTGGAAGACTTGATGACGGCAGTAAAAAAAGCAATGGATTCTGGTACTCATAGCCCTGATGCACTAAGAAAAACCGTGAAATTACCTAAGTATGAAAACTGGCAGTACTACAAAGAATGGCTGCCAATGAATATTGAGCGGATTTGGGCTTATTACCATATGGGTTGGTAATAGTTCATCTGGTGGGGCAAGATGTTGATTCGTTCAGCATCTTGCCCATCATTGGAAAGCGTGCATCGATCTGACAGATAAAAATCGAGAATTACACGAAGGTGAGTTTCATAATGGCAAAGGAGCCATAGTGCAGCTGATAGCCAGAAAACCATAAACGAGGAGACAGGAATGAGCAAACCCACTATAGCAGACAAAAAACCCATCGCCGTTGAACTTCAACAAGGAGAGGAGTATTACTGGTGTGCCTGTGGGCGTTCAAAAAGCCAGCCCTTCTGTGATGGCTCTCATCGAGGAACCGATTTCACCCCTCAATCGTTTAAGGCGACAGAAACGGGTGAAGCCTGGCTGTGTATGTGCAAGCACAGTAAAAATCCACCTTACTGTGATGGAACCCATGCGACGCTGCCGGTAGATGATTTACAGGAAAATATTCAAGTCTCATCCTCTTCGGATTCTACGCCTGAAGAACCCACACTGAAACGAATTCATCAGATGGCTGAAAACGGCCTTGAGAAAACTGGACATCATGGTGAAATGACCGCAATGGGTGTTCCCAGAGCGCAATTGCCACAGTGGGACGATATTCAGATACTACCAGCCCAATTTGCCAGTAAACCTTTATTGGAAGATGTCGACGTTGCTAGCGAACTGATCATAGGCCCCAATGCAAAGAAACCGCTGGTGCTTAAAATCCCACTTTTTGTTTCAGATATGAGTTTCGGTGCTCTATCTGAGGAAGCGAAAATTGCTCTGTCTAAAGGGGCGGAAATGTCAGCCACAGGAATTTGCTCAGGGGAAGGCGGAATGCTGCCTGAAGAGCAGCAAAGCAACAGCCGCTATTTCTACGAACTGGCTTCTGCCATGTTTGGTTACAGCGAAGAGCAATTGACTAAAGTACAAGCCTTTCACTTCAAGGGAGGTCAAGGTGCTAAAACAGGTACTGGCGGTCATTTGCCCGGTGCTAAAGTGACCGAGAAGATTGCTCAAGTCAGAGGTTTGCAAAAAGGGCAAGATGCGATTTCTCCCCCCACATTTTCAGACCTGACAACACCAAAAGACTATAGGGGTTTCTCAGATCGTGTACGCGAAGTAACGGGAGGAATCCCCATCGGTTTTAAAATGTCAGCCAATCATATCGAGGCCGATATCGATTTCGCTCTTGAAGCCGGCGCAGACTATATTATTCTTGATGGCCGTGGAGGAGGGACTGGAGCGGCACCGCAATTGTTTCGGGATCATATTTCGGTACCTACTATCCCGGCTCTGGCAAGAGCACGTAAACACTTGGATCGGTGTGCAAGGTCGGATATCACGTTGATAATCACAGGGGGGCTGCGAGTACCAGAGGATTTCATTAAAGCCATGGCGCTGGGTGCCGATGGTATTGCCTTGTCTAACAGTGCATTGCAGGCAATAGGCTGTGTTGCAGCCAGAATGTGCAACACCAATAACTGTCCTTCCGGAATTGCTACTCAAAAACCCGAGCTGCGTAAAAAGCTGGATGTGAATGAGGCGGCCAAAAGGCTTAACCGTTTTTTTGATAGCTCAGTGGAATTAATGCAGGTGATGGCTCGAGCCTGCGGTCATTCGCATCTGAACCAATTTAACCAACAGGATATTGCTACCTGGAATCAACAAATGTCCGGGTTATCGGGTATTCCATTTGCCGGTGACAAATTAATAGAATGACAGCTGTGGATTGTGAATAGCCAGGTACTTATGCTGACGGAAACGGAAACTAAGTAAATTCTGAAGTCATACCCTACAGTATGTAAGGAATGATAGGAATTGGCACTTTGTACATATTCAGACTGGCTGGTGGCAACGACCGGTAACGCCACACAGCAGTTATTCACCGGTGCCCCAATTTATTGTCGATGTGGGCTGAATTTCATTTCTGGGAATGTCAGCTTTTGTCGATATTAATATGCAAAGCATTCACAGCTGCAGCCAGGGATCTGTAGTTTGCGTACTTCTCTGTCATTTTAAGCCGATCAAATGTATTCCAGTGCATGCCTTTGGGTTTGAACATAACGGGCTTAGCGAGGTTATGAGAGGCTTCTAACCGATCACGTATCTTCCTGGTTTTTATCCTCAATCTTTCATCTTGTTGTACACGCTGGCTAGTGTAGGGTAGGTTATGGCAGTGCCTGCAGCGGTACAGTTTGTTTCGCTCATACAGGACGGCTACACGCTTACTGCAGTGGGGGCATAAGAACCAGTATCTTTTACCGCCATAATGGCAGGGCGTTGTTTCAAGTTTGATGACCTGTTGATGGCTCTCAAGGTGCACGCTGTCATTTCTGATACGATAAGTAACCTGGCTGCCATCTGGACGGATGATGATGGTCACACCCTCCTGACTTAAATTAATTTTTCTGATATCTAACGCATGAACCTGCTCGATACGGGTCTTGATGTTGTGACGGATATATTTTCCACGATACACGGTAATATCCTTATGATAGAAAAGATTAATCAATTATAGGTATTTATTAGTTTTAGTTAAAGTTGTTATGTCGATTAATGTTCAAAAGCATCAATGTAATCACAGGGGGAATGTCTAGAACTAAACTTGCGTGCTCCTATACCCCCCCCCATACAGATAGTATAGTTGTATGTATTTCTGTACGGTTTGTATGGGGGTACCTAGGGGGAACTATCATGTGACAACCGATAATTCAGGCAATGAAGTTTTTTTGTATTGTCCTCGTGAAACCTTAGTGAGAATCCCCTGTGAAGTCATTCTCCGCAAAGATGAATTGATAGTATTAGGGTCTAAGCTTGTTCTTTCAGCTATTTGTTTTGGTGTGGTTTCGTTGCTGTCCATAGCATTAAGAATGGCATTACGTGTATCGCTGTTTTTAATTTCAGCAGCATCAGCTCTTGAAGCAAGAGTCCACATGTGATCTTCTCCTTTTAGTATGGGTATAGGCATGCTGTCCTCAATATCTCTACCATCAATATGTAACTCAAGGCCGTTGTTAGCTCGAACTAATCCATAGGTGTTATCAAAACCTCCCGCAAGCCCGTGTGAGCCGGATATAGAATCTAATGCATCACCTTGTCCTTTGTTCTGATGGTGAACGATTAGAAAAGCTACTTCAGGGTATAAGCTACCAATTTTTTTTATTCGTTGTCCGACCTCATAATCTGCGTCATATACACTTTGATTACCTCGACGTGGCGAGCGGATTCTTGCAAGAACATCGATAATAACAAATCGAATTTTGGGGTGTTGAGATAGCTTGTCGGCAATCTGATCCTCTAATCTATCTCCTAGTTTTGGTGCGTCAATACAGTAGTGAAACCCACTTATATCAGTATCTGTGAGATTGTGTGTTTGCATAAGTTTTCTTGTGCGTCCCTGAAGCCTTCTTTCACTATCCTCCAAAGCCATATATAAAACATCCGATTTTGATGTTGTATAACCAAATACTGGGCGACCTGCCGCTACTAATAATCCAAATGCAAGAACGAGCCATGATTTTCCTTGTTTTGGCCTCCCTGCAATCAGTGAGACGCCAGGCGGCAAAAATGAATTTATTATCCATTTCATTTCTTCAAAATGTTTTTTTGAAAGCTCTCCCCATGACGTCACCTGTATCTCATTTGTCAAGGGTGATGTTGCAACTGAGTGTATTGTAGGAATCATGTCAGTTCCTTTGGGTTTAAAATTATATACACTGGTTTGCTTATTAATGGCATTTACGATAGTCCGGTCTAAATATGTTTTATTTGTTGTCCATTTATCTCTATATAGTTTCGATTTAAGCATTAACCTTTTAATTCTACTTCCGTGTTTGCCAGTCCAGAAAGCTAAATGTATGGCTAACGCCATGTCAGCACTTGACTGATCATAAGGGCTATGATTATTCTGCGATGGATAGGCCATTGATAATGAGGTGGTATTAGCTTCCCAAAGATCGGTGAATGTTGCCTTGGCCCCAAAAGCTGCACCAGCGCTAATTTTGGCGGTAAGCATTTTTGTAATAAGTTCATCATCATCGATTGGACCGGACCACTCCGGTACTGCTTCATCTGACCACTCATCGTTAGCATTGACGACAATTGGAGGGAAGTAGGAGTCGACAAGCCACGTCAATAGAGATGGGTCAGGGGTAAAGGAGCTGTCACCTTTAACATCAATACCTGTAATTAGTATAAATCGATTAGATGAATATAGTTCGACTCCGAACGCACCGTTCTTCTTACTGTGCTCACCGAACTTGCCTTTGCCGAATATATGCCAACCATTACCACTGACTGACTTTTCAATATAGCAACCATCAAACACTTCCAACAATTGTTTAGCGATCGGACTGTCGAGCTGCTTATCAATGTCGATACAGAAGTACTCATCATTTTCAGTCAGCACGAAACCGATGTGCAAATCCAGCAGCTTTGCTGTTGTAACCACAGTATCATACGTCATCCATACAGACGGCTCGTGCGGATTGATCGCCACACCACTGACGTTGACCGGTACTTTCTGCGAGTTACATACTATCCACTGTTTTAATTCCTTCATCTTAATGCTCCTACTAGATTACTTCTGAGTACTTCGGTTTTAAATAACAATTTTTTTGTCAGCTGATCTGTTCTTGATTGCAGCATGAGAAACTTTTGAGTCGGAAATAACCTAGATTTGATTTTGCAAATAATATTATCTAGTTCTTTCTTTTGTCGCCGCAGGGGTAAGGCTTTTCTATTGTTCATGAACTTCATCTTTCCGGGATTCTTGTATTCTATTTTCAATCTAGTTCTGTATATCAGATTCAAGCCACCCTACTGCGCGTGGACCGATTTTTATTGAAGCAGGGAAGGACCCCTGGGAAGCTTGCATATAAATAGATGAGCGAGAAAGCCCTGTTCGGGATGAGACTGCAGGAAGTCTTAATATGTTTAAAGCCATGTCTTTGCTCCTATTTGGAAGAATAGGTGCTATTTAAGCAGAAAAGGCTTTGAAGCCGCTATCATTCAAAAACGTAATTATGAATGCTTATTTATTTCTTTTCTTGCCACGAGCAATTCTTTTATCTATTACTTCCCTTGCCCAAGATAATTTCTCGTTATTTCCCTCGGTTCGAATGGCTTTAGAGATATTGTTTTGCATTGATTCAAAGGATATTTCAACACCACTTTTTTCTTTATGGTCTTGAATGAGTTTGTTTATGACCACATTTTCCCGTTCCATGTAGTTATCAATACCTAGGTGGATCATGTTGTTTGCGTAGCTTACAAGTAATAAAAAATCGTGTCCTAGTGATTTTTGTGGATATCGACCTGAACCGGCAACTGCAAATTTTTTAATAATAGCTACTTTGTGTCGATCACCGCGTGCAAAGTTTGATACACGTTCACAAAGTTTGTCAGCAAAATCCTGATTGAAATAGGCGTGATATATCAGCTCTTCCAATGTTCCATTCAATCTTTTTTGAAGGCACTCCTCATCAAAACAATCACAAAGCTTTCGTGTATCAGGTTCAATAGCTGAATTAAAGTCTCTTCCGGGAGGTAGTATATTTTTTTCTGACATAGGTTTTTATATGACTAATAAAGTTCTAGGGTTATAAAATTGGTTACTGTAAGCTCTAAGATCATGTTTTGATGGTCGAGTTAATACTAAAGCTAGACTCAATTTTGTATTATCTGCTGTCAGAATGAATAATATTAAATGACACACTATTTTATAGTAACTACATTACAATTAACCTTATGACCAAAATTTGGCAGAAGGTTTCTTACCGCATTGGCCAGGGTTTTATCGCAAAGGTGTGCATAATGTCGGCTGGTGATACGGGTATCTGCATGCCCCAGCAGTTTAGAGATGGTCAGTAGATCAGCACCAGCCTGGGCCAATAAAGAAGCGTAGGTATGCCGTAATTCATGGAATCCAATTGGCGGGTCAATTTTAGCTTGTTCACAGGCAGCTTTCATCAGACGACTTTGATGGTTCTTAAGCCATGGGCTTCCATCCTGGCGAGAGAACACATATTCCAACCCTGATTTACTGATAACTTGCTCCTGAAAGAATGCTAATCCTTCGTCTGATAATGGTACATGACGGCCCTTACCTGATTTTGCCTCTGAACTGATGTAAACCATTCCAGTATCGAGATTGACATGATTTGTTAGGATTCTTGTGAGTTCGCCATATCTGCACCCAGTGAATAGGGCAGCTTGTACCAGAAGTCGAAAGTCCTGTTTGCATGAGTTGATAAGCCTAGTGGATTCTGCCACGTTGAGAAATCTAACAATAGGCTCGTCTACCTGTCTGAATGGCTTAACTTTCCGCCATTCCTTATCATCAGGAACTAGCCCATCTTCAAACGCTTTGTTAAGTATGGCTTTCAGTACAGTCAATATGCGATTGGCTGTACTTTTACGAGATCGTTTTCCTTCGGTCGAGGTAGCCTTTTTGCCATAACTCTGCTTACCTCCAACACGAGTCCGACGACGGGGAGGTGAGGAAGCTATTTTCTCGTGCCAGTGTTTGATCTCCAGCGAAGTTAAGTCCATTACCAGCGGTCGGTGTCAACATACTTTTCGCCTGATCACCTCATTTAAGCAGCTTGCTTCATTTCAGTTTTTAGCTGCTGTTCATTGACTGGATTGAGTCTTACCAGTGACTCATGATCCCAGTTTCTGGTTTTTCCAGACCATCGTTCTGGATTTTGTTTTTTAGCA
>JABHSO010000122.1 GCA_018669845.1 Gammaproteobacteria bacterium
ACTTTTTCGATAATCCAGGCGTAACCGAGGATCATAACGAAAACCTTTAGAACCTGCCAAACGTGAACGTGCCCGAAGAGAAATAATCTCCGATGAAGAAGTATCTGATAATCTAACCCCAAGGGTCGTGTAATCATCTTTAAATAAAAGACCTTTTACACTGTAGTCGGTTGAAAAATTAATATCGCTGGTTGAGGGTGCGGCAGCGACACCTCCTGACTCTACACTTGCTTCTACCGTAGACAATGACAGACTCATATAGAGCTGTCGACTATCATCAATTTGATAATTAGACCCAATAAAAATATTCTGGCTTTTTGTAGTTCTATCTTCTGCCAGCTGGTAAATTTCCTGATCTGATAATAAAGTCTGTAATACTTCCATCGACTCAACTTGCTGCCCCTGCAAGGCGTTTAACGTCGTTAACAGAGGAGAGTTTCGATAGTCATAGGTCATATTAAAGACCAGCTTATCCGAATAGCGATAATTCGTTATTGCGGTAATATTATTTACATCACTGTAAAAAATATCATAGTCAATAATACCGTATAAAAAACCTTTATCATTGCGATACTGAAACTCTGTACCCAGTGCCTGTCTATCAGTCAGGCCGGATAGTTGTTGCTGAACCACATAAACATCCATTTCAACTTTCTCATAAGGTTTAAAGTGAATGCTACTGCCTAAAAACTGACGTTCTGAATCGAGACTGTCATAAGAAGACTGGACCGGAAAGCCAGTAAACACACTGTAGTCAAAATTATCATGAGATAAACCTTTATAAACAAGACCATCAAAACGGCCTAACACTCCTTTTGCAGTGCGCGATTGTCGCCCACCAATCAACTGATAGCTGGACTCGTTATTGGTGTAATTAATCATCGCCCGACTTAAACGAGTTTCAGATTCTTTATCTAGAAAATCATTCACCAGTCCTGCATCAAAACGCATGACGATTACACTTTTATCTGTTTTTCTACGTGCATACATATTGACATCGCTCACAAGTGAAGAATTAACCTGCTCACTATCCAGAGTATCCCTGTCCACAACATCATCTCGATAATACTGAGAAAGAGAGCCATATATTCTCCAGTTCTCATCCATTTTTTTGCGTTTGTTTTTAGTCATTTGAACTTTAGGATCCAACCTCATGGTTTTTAACCCGGTCAATCTGATTTTAATCTTTGATGCCAATTTACTTTCTGGATACAAATTTAAAAATTGACTGTAAATAGCTACAGCCTGGGCAAATTTTCTCTGACGTTCACGTGCAATACCAACAAATTCCATGGCTTTTTGTTTCTGTTCAACTGAACCTATTTCAATAATTTTATTACTAACAGTGACGACTCGCGCATAATTTCGATCTAAAAATAGCTGCCTGGCCTGCTCTAGTAACTTTTCTGCAAAAGCTATTTGAGGAGGTATCACTGTTTTCGGTTTAATCTTTTTAATTACTCTGGGGGGCAACCTGGGAATTAACTTAGGAACTAATATGGGAACTACCCTGGGAACAGCTTTAGCCACTATAGGAGGCAGTACCTTAGAAGTCTTTTTAGCGTTTATCGCTGGAATTATTTTAGGAGTAATGACAGGAATAACTTTCGCTACAACGATAGGAGCAACAACCGGAAGTCTTTCTACAACCTCCTTTTGTTTAAATTCAGGCAGTAATATTTTTTCAGCAAGTATCTTGGTTAATTCCTGCTTCTCAACTTTTCGTCTGATACTTACCCAGGCACCGGAGAAATGTTTTTTCACTCTGGATAAATGCTTTTTAGCCTGCTTCAAAGTCGCAAAATTACCAGATATCAATCGATAATATACGACATCATTAATGCTTACTTTATTGACATACAAAAAGTCTTTATCCAGTACAGCAATATTCTTAATATCTTCCAGGTTAACCGGTTTAGTGAATGAAAGAATATTTACACCATAGGATTTAATGTTATCAGAATCGACAGGTCTGTTAACAAATGATTCCACATTTAAAAATTTACTCGTTGCTGCGAGCAATGCCATTGATGTTAATGGCAATGTACAAATCAGCACTGCCATTAACATATTTTTTACAGTCTTATTTTTTCTAAATACTATCAATGCCATTTCCTGACAACTTCAATTCAAAAAGCTTATATCATTACTGAACAGAAACCTAATCCCATGCCCTGTCTGAGGGTCTATGCTCTGGCCCAGGCTCATGGCATGAACCGCTACAGTTTCTGTCCTGGTTCAGAGTGGTATGCTCATCTTCACCAGCATCATAATCCCCAGCATGACAACCTGCACAATCAGGAGCATAAGCAGAATTTTCCCAGGCTACAGCACCAGTACTTTGATGACATTCAGTGCAATCTAATCCACGTTGATGGTCAGGATAAAAAGCTGTTTTATGTGAATAAGTCACTCCACTCCAACTTGTATTATTATGACATTCATCACACTCTTCCGTTGTTATAAAATGGTCACCGGGTTTACCGGCTGCAATACTGTCGTTATGACAACTTGAACATGCCGACGTGGCACCATCATGATCAAAATCCCAGTTAATCGTAGTATGGCATGTTTCACATTCAGCGATAGTAATGACATGACTCGCCCCTTTACCGATAGCAATAACATTGTTATGGCAACTGGAGCAACTTCCAGTCACAGCATCGTGATCTACTCTTGTAGCCGGTACCCAGTCCAATGAACTATGGCATAACTCACACTCATTACTCGACAGGATATGCTGAGTACCTTTGCCCTCGACTGAAACACCATCATGACAAGTCGAACAACCTGAAGTAACACCATCATGACTGAAGGTTGCAGAAGTCCAGTTGAGCGTGGAATGACAGACATCACACTCAGAAGTAGTGGCAAAGTGCTGACTATCTTTACCTTCAGCTATCACACCATTATGACAACTGGAGCAACTACCAATGACAGCGCCATGATCGACATTTGTAGCAGGCGCCCACCCCAACGAACTATGACATAACTCACAGTCATTAGTGGACAGAATATGCTGTGCATTTTTACCTTCGGCACCAACACCATCATGACAACTGGAACACCCTGAGATAATGCCATCATGGTTAAAGGTGGCCGAAGTCCAGTTCTGAGTTGTGTGGCAATCATCACATTCACCAATAGTGGCAAAATGTTGGGCATGTTTACCTTCTGCAATCACTCCGTCATGACAGCTGGAACAACTACCAGTCACTGCATCATGATCTACCGTTGTCACGGGTTTCCAGCCGATAGTAGAATGACAAAGTTCGCAGCTGGTCGTTGAGTCAATATGTAATACATGTCGACCTTCTGCTGTAACACCATTATGGCAACTGGAACAGGTTCCAATCACGCCATCATGATCAACTCTTGTTGCAGGTACCCAGCCATAAGGCGCATGGCATAATTCACAGTCATTAGTGGTTACCAGATGCTGAGCGTTTTTCCCTTCTGCTGTAACACCATCATGACAGCTGATACAGCTATCGGTGACACCGTCATGGTTGAAAGAGGCTGAATTCCAGTTGTTCGTACTATGGCAGCTATCACATTCACTGGTCGTAGCCAGATGCAAAGCATGTTTACCGATAGCAGTCACACCATTATGACAGCTGGAGCAAAGTCCCATTACCGCATCATGATCTACCTGTATGGCCGGCAGCCAGCCCACCGTGCCATGACATAACTCACAATCATTATTCGATAAAATATGTTGGGCATCTTTTCCCGCTGCCGTTACTCCATCATGACAACTGGAACAACTGCCAGTAACTGCCGTATGGTCAACGCGAGTAGCAGGTGCCCAGTTTAGAGGACTATGGCATAACTCACAGTCGTTTGAAGTAGTAATATGCTGAGCATTTTTACCCGCTGATATACTACCATTATGACAACTGGAACAACCCGCAGTCACGCCATCATGATCAAATGTGGCAGAGGACCAGTCCACAGTGCTATGACAGACATCACATTCATTATTTGTAATA
>JABHSO010000003.1 GCA_018669845.1 Gammaproteobacteria bacterium
ACGGTATCGACCGTGGTGTTACGTGGAGAGACTGAGATTTCGACAGGGTCATTTACCAAACCTTTGGCGAGATTACGAATATCATGTGAAAAAGTTGCAGAGAACATCAGGTTTTGACGAACTCGGGGCAGCAGGTTCAATATTTTTTTAATGTCATGAATGAAACCCATGTCCAGCATTCTGTCGGCTTCATCCAGAACCAGTACTTCCAGTTGGCTGAACTTGACTGCATTTTGACCATATAGGTCTAGTAAGCGCCCAGGAGTGGCAACCAGAATATCGACGCCTTTGCGTAATTTCATCATCTGGGGATTTATTTTCACTCCACCAAATACGACAGCTGATTTTAGTGGTAAATGTTTGCCATAGGTGATGACGCTGTCATTGACCTGTGCGGCAAGTTCTCGTGTTGGAGTTAATACCAGTGCTCTTACATGATTTGATTTTGTACGCTCTCCCTGTGAAAGCAGTTCAAGTAAAGGCAATGTGAATCCAGCGGTTTTGCCGGTGCCGGTTTGTGCGGCAGCCATCACATCTTTGCCTTCAATTACAGCAGGAATTGCCTGCAGTTGAATAGGTGAAGGTGTGTCGTAGCCTTTTTCTGTTACGGCTTTCAGGATGGGGTCGGATAAACCCAGTGAGGAGAAACTCATAAGATGACTATTTAGGTGTTGAATTATCGGGTGTTGTGTAGACGGTGTGGCTCAATGAATTTATATCATGAAGCTTAATGAGGTTGTTGCAAATGTAACTATTTGAGCGGGTTAACCGAAGTCACGCATTTTCATGAGAATTTGCGTGCCTGCGATAAGCTTATAATATTCTGGATTGAATGATGTAAGCTGAGATGGCTAACCTGAAAAACCAGAACTAACGACGTTTACGGCCGCGAGAAGCTTTAGGATCTTCGAAGCGTACTCGTAAAGACCGGTCGCTATTTCCAACTGAGCTACCGTCTAAAGCAGTTTGTGCTGCACGAGCTTCGTGTCCTTCCATTTCAATAAAGCCAAAACCTTTACATTTTCCGGTAAAGATATCCGAAACAATGCTGATAGAACGAACTTTGCCGTATTCGGAGAACATGGTAGTAACGCTTTCTTCTGTAGCGTCCTGCGGGAGGTTGCTGACAAACAGTTTTAACATGGGTGTTCCTTATTAGAGCCGGAATAGTCCGACTGTTATGAGAAAAAAAACCCCGCTAGCGGGGTTTTTTTTGTACTGAAGCTGGTCGAACTAGCTACTAGCCAGGAACAACGTTGGCAGCTTGAGGACCTTTTTGACCATTTTCTGTTTCAAAAGTTACTTCCTGACCTTCAGTCAGAACTTTGAAGCCACTTCCTTGAATTGCAGAGAAATGAACGAAAACGTCAGCGCTTCCATCAGAGGGAGAAATAAAACCGAAACCTTTTGATTCGTTGAACCATTTAACGGTACCTGTAGCCATGTAAATTACCTTTCTTTAAAAAATGAAAATATAATTAATCGCAGTGCTCAAATAGGTGAATTACAGGAGGTACCGAATGGAACTTCTGATGGTAACTTATAAAGAAGAGCGATTAATTTGTTTACAGAAGTTCTCCTAAAAGACACTAAAATCTGATGAGAGAACATCTGAGGCGGAACAGTATATACGAAAAAATGTTAAAAACACTATGTTTTTGCGGTAAATGGTTTTGATAGTGCTTTACTGACGTTTCTTTACGGTGTTGGGAAGGCTGGAAAGAATAGTTTCAGTCAGTGCTTTTAAGGCTTCTTTTCGAGGGAATCCGGGTCGGTAGTATAGGGCTACATCACGCCATGTGTCGGGCAGATTTAGTTCTCGAGTTATGATTCCACTGCCAGAAGCCCATGAGCCACTAAGTGCTGTAGCAGGAATTAAGGTAGTCCCGTAACCTGCGGCAACCAGTTGTAGCAGAGTGTCAAGACTGGATGCACGCAAGTTGGCCATGTCACCTTGTTGCTTGCGTTCAGTCAGGTGGCAGGCTTGCATTGCTTGCTGAGCCAGGCAATGACCTTCCGAAAGAAGCAGTAATTCACTGTTCTCAAGATCTTGCTGGGTAATTTCATCCTGAGTGTAAAATGGATGTTTTTGTGGGAATGCTATCCAGAATGGTTCCCTGTATAAAGGTATTTTAGTGAAGCTTGTTTCGGGATGCTCTGTGGCCAGCAAGGCAGCATCAATTTGATGATCCTGTAGTCTTTGTAAAAGTGTATCGGTCTGTTCCTCAGAGATAATCAGTCGCATTGATGGGTGCTTTTCCTGTAATGGTCTCAGGATAAGAGGCATTAAATAAGGGCTGATGGTCGGTATAGCGCCAATTTTTAATGGGCCGGACACTGGATCGCTAAATGATCTGGCAAGTTGTTTGATAGTATCAGCCTGCTCTATCATTAAACGTGCATGGCTCAGTATTTCCTGACCGGCAGGAGTGATTTTGACTGAGTGATTGCTGCGTTCAAACAGTACTACACCTAATTCTCGTTCTAGCTTTTTGATTTGCCCGCTAAGAGTTGGTTGGCTCACAAAGCAGCGTTTTGCAGCATTGCCAAAATGTTGTGTTTCAGCAACTGCGACCAGATATTGTAGGTCACGTAGGTTCATTCCTGACTTTCCTTAATCCATTAAAGTTGATAAGTAGCCGTTACTTTTTTTAATCATGCCGGAATACAGTTGTTCGATTTCAGGCACGGTTGATGCGCTTACAATATCTTGTGTTAGCAGGTTTTGTGACCAGTCAGAAACTTTGGGGTAAAGGTTTTTATCGATTAGCCCAGGATAGATTTCACTTATAATTTTCTGACGTTGAAAAAATGGGGTGAAACTAAGGTCAACCAGGGAGATCTGGTCTCCATTAAAAAATGCCTTCCCGCCAAGTTGTTTTTCCAGCTGTCCCATTTTTTTAGATAAAAATTCTAGTTGCTCATTAAAGCCGGACTTCTCAGGTTGAATGATCAGGTTGAAGCCATTCATCAGGCATTCATTGCCAAATTCCATCCAGCTGCGATTCTGTGCTTTGATGAGAGGGTCTGTAGGATGTAAGGGCTTTGCATAGACTTCATCCAGGTACTCAACAATAACGGAGGATTCAAACAGGATCTGATTATTCACTTTTAAAACCGGTACTTTTCCAAGTGGGGATAACTCATTAAACCATGCCGGAGGATTTTCAAGGTCAATGTACTCGATGTTATAACTAACCCCTTTGTAGAGTAGAGTTAACACGGCTTTTTGAACAAAAGGGCAAAGTTTAAAGCTTATGAGTTCTGGTTTCATGGTTAACCTGTCTGAGTCTATTGGTGTCAAGGTATCAAATGAATAGCGTATGTGATTTTAAGATATTACCTGCAGACGCAACTTTTTTCATGCTTTTAAAATGGATTAAATCTTGGGGTTGTTTTTTAGTTTCACTATGTTAAATTTATTGGATAATAAATGACTCAAGTCAAATAAAACCCTTTATCCCTCTTTGCAATTATTAAGAAAGGAATAATATGTCACATAAGGGTAAAAATAATAAAGGAACACTACATAGTGTCTAAGATAAGTGATCACCCGCTGGCGGATATAGGTTCAGTTGTAATTTCTGATGCGTCTCCATGTGGGGAAAATGTCCGTTATGACTCTGATTTTGAACAGTTGGAGGCAGAGCTTGCAAAGCAGGAATCACTAAGCTCTGCAACGGTTGACTGGGCAAAGGTCATAACGCTCTCATCATCCATAACTCAAAATAATTCTAAAGATATCCTGATTGGCTCTTACCTGTGCTATGCCTTGTTATTACAGGAAGGATATGCCGGCCTGGCAGTAGGGCTTAAAATTTTGCCTCCTCAGAAAAATTTGTGGGTAGTTACCGGCACCGGTAATACCCCAAGCGCATGATATAAGGCGATTTCAGCCGCTTTATAGGTTCGAAAGCCATACGCTTTTCTGGTAGTCAGTTTCGCTTTGGTATTAAAGCCCTCTACAATGCCACTGGAAAACTTCTTTTTAGCCCGAAACCAGTTCAGTAACAAGGGCCGATGTCGCCTGAGCATTTTAGCTACTTTTTTCATTGGCTCAATTTTTGATCTCATTGTTTTGGTACACCATTTATCTAAAAATAATCCAGCCCAATGAGGCGACATATATTCCCAGAATATCTGAAATTCTTCTTTCAGAAGATAACTTCTGATCGACTTCAAATTGTACTGCAATAACTCAGACAATTTCGTCTCCTGAGTCTCAGTCAGATTTTCTGGTCGTTTCAGTAATAGCCACCGTGATCGGGTTAATACCGGCTCCAACCCTTTCGCTTTTAATGTTTTTACTTCCTCGGCTCGAACTTCATCTATGGCTTTACTGATGTGCATCATGATATGGAATCGATCCAGTATATGGATCGCTTGCCCTGCCTTCTTTTTGATCACTTTCAGGTAGGGTTTCCACATGTCACTACAGATATATTTCAGTTCTCTTGTTCGATCCCGCCCAAACCAACGGAAGAAACCCAGCAGGGTTTTGACCTTGCGTTTCTTACCAACCCACAGCAGCCGTTTGCAATGCTCGTCAATCTGGTAAACCAGCGTTAAGTACTGATGACCGCGCTGCCATTGGATTTCATCAATACCAATCGCTTTGATGCCAGTCAAATCCTGATGCGCCCGACCCCAGCTCACCGCCCGTTCCACCGAACAGAAAACGTGATCCCAGGTGGTATGAAAAGCCTCGGCCACTTCCTTCCAGCTCAGTCGTTTGGCCCAGTCTGATAAAAACCAGGCATAGGCTTCGGTCAGCCTGCGTTTGCCAGATACCCAGGGCATTCGCTCGACTTTCACACCACAGTCCGGGCAATCCACCCGACGGGGTCTATAGCAAAAAAATACCTTATGTCCCCACATCGGGATAAACTCAAACCGTCGTTCCGGTGTTCGATCATAACCCGGTCTTTTATGGTCGCAACCACTGCATATCGGGCGGCTGTTTGAGCGAGGGTGTAGCTCTATTTCAAGGGTCGGTATGGTCGTATTTTCGACTAATCGTACCGACCCATACACAAATGAGTTGAATTTCTGGATCCGATTTAGGATAGTCTTAATCTGCATCCTGTTTCTTTGCCTCTGTCTGATGATTAGTTCGCACTTTCATCTTCTCAGAGTCGGGGCAGGATGCAACTACCCCTTCCTTGCTAAACCTGTCTTTCTGTCTTCATATTCGGTATATTTTTACCCACTAATTTTTCTGAAGAGCCAAATTTTTAACTGTGCTATTAATCAATGGGGTCAGCACCCTTAATTGCGAAACCTGCAATATTGTTTTAAACTAGATATAACCTTACAAATCTAGAGGATATTGAAATGCCAAGAAAACCGAGATTTTATTTACCCAACTA
>JABHSO010000207.1 GCA_018669845.1 Gammaproteobacteria bacterium
AAATGAATCCACATTTATAAATATTCACATTCACAAAAGACCCTACGCAACAAAAGGAGTTGGTAAGAACCTTGGTTCTTACTAAGATATTTAAACCTTATCACACTATTTCAATAATGAAAAAAGCACTACCGACTACCGACTACCAACTGCCCCCTTGCCCCACCCCATAAATACGACTATCATTAATATTGCCCATTAATATTATGAGTAGACCATAAAAATCATGGATAAAATTCGGCATATTGCGGATAAAGCCAATCAATTGCTTCAAATGTTTCCCGTTATAGCGATTATCGGCTCGCGTCAATGTGGTAAATCCACTCTGGTTAAGCAGCTAAGACCCGACTGGAAATATTATGATCTGGAAAGTCCTGATGATTATCAGTTGATTACAAATGATCCGATTGCTTTTTTTTCATTAAATCAGGGTAATGTTATTATCGACGAAGCTCAGCAGTACCCTGAAATTTTTCAGGTATTACGCGGAGTGATCGATGCTGACAGGAAAAATAAAGGTCGTTTTATTCTTACTGGTTCAAGTTGCCCGGAAATTATAAAAGGTATTTCTGAGAGCCTGGCAGGTCGGATCGCAACACTGGAAATGTCACCTTTTAAGCAGACTGAATTATTTAATGAAAAATTAGCGGGTTGTTATTCTGTTATAACGGAGGGTATTGAAGACATAAATAATTTTTTTCAGCTTGATACCCGGATAACGCTATCACAAAGCATGCAATTATGGTTTTCAGGAGGTTACCCAGAACCTTTAGTGGAAGCTGAAAATAATCAAATTTACTATAAGCAGTGGATGGAAAATTATATTTCTGATTATGTTAATCGGGATATTAGAAGCTTGTTCCCGAGATTGAATATCTATAACTTTCGGCGTTTTCTGAGTTTATTGGCGCAATATTCCGGGCACCAGTTAAACATGAGTAATATGGCAAGGGCGCTGGAAGTGAATGTTTCCACGGTCAGTGATTACCTGGATATTATTCATCAGACTTTTTTGTGGAGAAATCTTCAATCCTTTACCGGTAACCGCTTAAAGAAAGTGCAGAAAAGTAATAAGGGTTTTTTCAGGGATCAGGGAATATTGCACCAGATGCTTAAAATTAAAAATCTGGATCAACTGTTGTTACACCCTGTTGCCGGGTTTACCTTTGAAAGTTTTGTCATAGAAGAGCTTATTCGTGGGTTTCAGTCAACAATGGCAACGGGACTGGAATATAGCTATTACCGGACGGTCGATAAGTCAGAAGTTGATCTAATTGTTGAGGGAGAGTTTGGCTTATGTCCGATAGAAATAAAATTAAATTCTGTCATTAAGAAGCAGTCATTACGCGGCCTGGAAAATTTTATTAATGATATGGATTGTCAATATGGAATTGTGGTAAATCGGGGTAAAAGAATTGAGCTTTTAACGAATAATATAATTCAGATACCGGTCAATTATATATAATTCTGCCAACTGCCAACTGCCAACTGCCAACTGCCAACTGCCAACTGCCAACTGCCAACTGATTACTTTTTCACAAGGCAAAAAAAAGCCCTGATAAAACTCAGGGCTTCTGGCTAGATCAATAGTAAGGATCTATTCTTTATCTTCAGTATCTTCATCCTCATCTTCGTCTTCCTCATCATCAGGAGCGGCAGCTGTATAATAATTAGCCAGTTCTTCTATTTCTTCCTCGGTGAGTTCCTTAGCAATATCTCTCATACGCCAGTAAATATCATTAGTACGATCTTCTTCCTGAAACTCTTCCATGGTGGCAATAAAGTAGCCCTTACTCTGACCATTCAAAGCAGGCATATCATACATGCCTCCTTCACCATTTTGCCCATGACAGGAATTACAGGCTCGAACCATGCGTTTACGATCACCATAATGGACTAATACCGGAACGGTTTCCGTAGCATGTGCAGCATCAGATAACTGTTGTGTAGCGTAATATGCAGATAAATCAGAAATATCCTGATCAGAAAGTTTACTGACAGCCTTCACCATGCTTTTCTCTGAACGCGACTCATCCTTATAATCTTTTAACTGCTTAAAAATATAAGTCGCGGACATACCTGCAATATTCGGATCATCCTGATCATCAGCAATACCATTCATGCTATGGCATTTCTTACACTTTGCAGATTTAGCAAGCTTCTGACCACTCTCCGTATTTCCTGAACGAATCAGTGCACGAGTTTCTCTATCGTAAGCAACCAGTGATGAAGGTTCCGCGAAAGCCGGTCCCGATAAACAGATCAACATCGATAGTGTTAGTATTTTTTTCATTGTTAGACTCCCCATGTTGTCGCACCAAATGTTTCATAGATAAAAAATTGTGCTATTGGATAGCCATAACTGGTGATCAGGTAGATAACAACTACTACACTCCAAAAACCAAAACCATTGAGTAAAGCAGGAACTCTAGGAGCAGGATGAATCGGCTCTGCATATTCCATAACCAAATTAGCAGCATCTGAACCATGAGTTTTAACGAGGTTATAAACAAGCATCAATACCGACACTAACAACAAAACACCACCCACAATCATTCCAATATCATGTGGAATCCATTGTTCGACCAGAGGTGAATCATAAGGAGCCGATGAAATACGTCTAGGCTGACCTAATATGCCAAGATAATGCCATGGAAGGGTAAGAACCAGCATGCCAACAAACCATAACCACAGTTGTTTTACAGCCAACGTACTGGAATAAAGGCTACGACCCAACATACGAGGAAACATGTGATACACAATACCCATGTACATGATGATAGTCGTACCAGCAAAGATCAGGTGAAAGTGACCGGTAATCCACTGCGTATTATGAAGCATGACATCCATAGAATAACTGGCGTTGACAAGTCCACCAAAACCACCAAAAGTTAACATCATCATGCTGCAACCTAACGCAGCCATCATGGGTTCTTTCCACGGTAGAGCCATTATCCAGCCAAACAAGCCTTTTCCACCGCGTAATCTTCCTGCTAACTCAAGAGTTGCAATCACAGTAAAACCAGTGAATAAGGTAGGAAGACCAACCAGAAAGGTTCCAAACATATGCACAAACTTCCAACCAGCTTCCTGGAATGGATCCAGGTACAGATGGTGCATTCCTATTGGAACTGAAATAACCAACAGCATGATGAAAGCAATACGAGCCATTTCATCACTGAATAATTTACTGCCTATCACTTTAGGAACAATGGTATACATCGCGATATAAGCGGGAAATAACCAGAAATAAACAATAGCGTGTAAAGTGCCAGAGAAAAATGTTCTGGCTAATCCAACGTCAATTGTTTCGAGTAAACCTAATGACCATGGAATCAACTGAAAAAGCATTTCAGCAGCAACACCCAGGGTCGTGAATAGCCACAGTATCGCATTTGCTGTATTACCAAAATGAACCAGAGGAACAGCTTCACCAGGATGAGCTTTTTTCCAGATAGACATTGCCCAGATCATTTCAAAACACCATACCCAGGATCCTACAACAAGCATGGTCGCACCTATATACAATGCAGGATGAGCAACCAGTGGAGGATAAAAGGTATACATAACAGAGCCATTACCTGTAAGTAACGGAACTGCTGCTATCAACACACCCAACAGGGAAAACCAGAAACCAAACCAGGCGAAACTTTTACCGGGCAAAGGCATTTTAAGACTTGTAGTAGTCGCATAATAACCAAAGCCCATGATCATGAAAGTAGTTACAACGTAACCCATCAATACACCATGAGTAGAAACTGAAGCAAAATAAAGTGTTGGAGAATCAAGAACTGGAAATAATCCACTTCGTTCAACTACCTGATAAACACCTAAAACAACACCCGCCGTGATGGCAACCAGGCCTACCCAGAAATTGGCTAAACTTAAGCCATTTACATTATTATTAGTCATCACATTCCCCCTTATGAACTTGACTTAGGTACAACTTTCAAACGTGACCACATATGATCATGACCAAGTCCACAATATTCATTACACAGCAACGTGAAATCACCCGTTTTCACGAAAGTAGTATTCACTTCCGAGATATAACCCGGAACGACCATGGTTGCGAAGTTTGTGTAAGGTACATGAACGCCATGCAAAACATCTGCACTGGCAATTCTTATTTTTACCGGTGTATCTACAGGTACTTCGATCTTAGAAGGATAAAATCCATAACGAGCAGCTACCATGGTTAAAACCAAGCTACCATCTTCAGCTTTCTTAAGCCCCAGATTATCTTCACCAAACTCTTCAGAAAGATGTAAGCGGGTAGAATCTATAGGTTCAAATCCACTCGGTGGATGAATATTACTGCCAACGGCATACAGGGTTAAAACACCCATCATGACAAATGTCATCAATATAGAGACCCATATCCATTTTTTTTCTGTTTGATCTATATGCATATCAATTCCTAATTAACTGGCCCATGTGAGAGAAACATATCAAATAGATAAAACCAGCCGAGCATGAAAAGAACAGCCATGACCATCAACAGTGTCATGGTGCCTTTAGGAGTTGACTCAAGAATCTTCTTTTCTTCTTCAGGAGAGAGATCACCCATAAAATTACCTCGTTAATATTATTATAATTTGCTATAAAACTAGAGACAAAAACCCTTCGTTTTTCAAGGGAAATCAAGTACACCCTAGCTCTTAGAAGTTTTGAATCATACAGAACACTTGATAAATATCAATTAAAATAAATTAACATAAATAAATTTATCAAATCTATGTTTTGAAAATATTACTGAATTTAATATTCATAATACTTATAACTAAAAAGAATAATTACTATTAGTTTTATTATAAAACTATTTCCATAATTACCTTTATTATTAGTTAGTTAGATTAATATTATAAAATTTTTCAAAAATTTAAGGCTTTTTAATTATTTGTATATTTTTAACCGACATTAACTTGATAAGATAATAATTTCTGATACTATCAAGCCGCTTAAGTTAAATAATGATAATTAGCTTATCTAATCAAACTCTAAAATTTATTAACAATTCCTTCATACCTATTTAGGAGGTAATATGAAGAACACTAGAACTCTAGGTGCTGCATTACTGTTGGGTAGTCTTGCATTCTCTGGTACAAGTATTGCGGGTGGCGCAAGCGCTGAAGCCCTGTCAATCACCTGCGCAGGCTGTCATGGTTACAATGGTGCCAGTACTGGACCAGCTACTCCAAGCCTTGCCGGAATGTCAGCCGTTTACATTGAAGATTCAATGAAAGCTTATAAAGAAGGTGAGCGTAATGCCACTATCATGACCCGTATTGCCAAAGGCTACGATGACGAAGATTTTGCCAAAATGGGACAATTCTTTTCTTCTAAACCAATGCACATGGCTAAACAGTCTGCTGCTGGAAACATGAAAAAGAAAGGCAAAAAAATTCATAAAAAATATTGTGGTAAATGTCATGAAGATAACGGCACAAGTGCAGATGACGATTCTGGTCAACTCGCAGGTCAATGGGCACCTTATCTGAAGTATTCTCTCGAAGATTCAATGAGCGGTGATCGTGATTTCGGTAAAAAAATGAAGAAAAAAGTTAAAAAAGCGCATAAGAAATACGGTGACGACATGGCACCCGCTCTGCTTGACTTTTATGCCAGCCAGAATTAAGAGGAGAACATTATAATGAGTAAATTTTCAAGACGTGATTTTATTAAAGCTGGCGCAGCTGTTAGTGCAACTTCTTTTGCAGCCGGTTTCACACCGTTTGCAATCGGTGGTTCCACTAAAAAAGTTGTCGTAGTTGGTGGTGGTGTTGGCGGAGCAACTGCAGCAAAATACATCAAGATGGCTGATCCATCAATTGATGTCACTATCATCGAAGCTAACAAAGATTACTACACTTGCTTCTTCAGTAATGAAGTTTTAAGCGGTGTTCGTGAACTGGATTCACTGCATGCGGGTTATTCAGGACTTAAAAAACGTGGTATCAACATGGTTTACGGATGGGTTGATAAAATTGACCCCAAAAAACAGGTTGTTAAAGTTAAAGGCGGTAAGTCCTATAAGTATGATCGTTGTATCGTATCTCCTGGTGTAGATTTTAAGTGGGATACAATTGATGGTTTAGATGCTTCAGTTGCAGAAACTACAACTCACGCATGGAAAGCCGGTCCACAAACGCTTACATTGAAAAAGCAGTTACAATCAATGAAAAAAGGTGGAACTTTCATCATTGCACCTCCTCCAAATCCTTTCCGTTGTCCTCCAGGACCTGGTGAGCGTATCACTCAGATGGCGAATTATTTCAAGGTGCACAACCCAACGGCTAAAATTATTGCCTTTGATCCTAAAAAGGGTTTCTCCAAGAAACCATGGTTTCAAAATGCATGGGAAAGATTCCATGGCTTTGATTCAAAAAATCCTACCGGTAATGGCATGATTTCATACCACGCTAAAGATGGCGTTGTTGGATTTGATCCTAGCACTAATACCGTTACAACTGCTTCTGGTAATAAGATCAAAGGTGATGTTGTTAATATCATTCCAGCACAAAAAGCTGGTAAGGTTGCTTCCTCTTCAGGTTTAACTAACGATAAAGGCTGGTGTCCAGTAGATCCTAAGACTTTTGAATCTACAATGCATAGCAATATTCATATTGTTGGTGATTCATCAGTGGCATCTCCAATGCCCAAGTCTGGCTATGCAGCAAATTCACAGGCAAAAGTTTGTGCTCTTGCAGTCGTTGCATTAATGAATGGCGATAAAGTAGGCCATCCTACGTACGTTAATACTTGCTACAGCTTCATCAATGAACATGAAGCAATTTCTGTAGCCATGGTATATGACTATAAAGATGGCAAGATCATCAAGGTAAAAGGCTCTGGTGGTTTGACACCTAAGAAAGTTGATCTCAAACAGAGAGCACGTGAAGCAGAATATGCGCACTCCTGGTGGAACAACATCGTTAACGATGGTTGGGGTTAATTGCTAGATTTTTAGCCAATAAAAAACCCCGCTTATGCGGGGTTTTTTTTGCTCATAAATAAATGTAGTTAACTTATTGATTATTAATAAAATCATTATCATTAATTGTCTAATATTAGGGTGATATCACCATACTTAAGTACTTGTTTTTAGGAGTTGCTCCTAGATAATATTAGACAGTTTTTTAGCTGACTTTGAACTGTAAACGCTATTAGCAGAATTCAGAAACCTGTTTTCTTTTTAAATTCTTCAATAATTTCAGCTGTTATATGTTTTGGATTACTTTGGTGAATAGCCTGGGCAATATCTAAAGCTATCTCTTTACTCAACTGCTCTTCTTGAACAAGTTCAATCATTAACCTAAGTCCCCACATCACCGGGACGTCTTCAGCAGAGCATGAGCGGTGAAGTGGTTTGTCATTTGTAACACATGTCCATTCTCTTTCTTTGGCAAGTAGCAAGCATACATGATCTTCAAAAGACAAGGCTCCACGTTTTTCAGAGGCCGCTACCAATACTTCTAATGGTTCTTCAATCACGATAATACCAAGATCAGAACAATCCTCGATCGTTAATTGATTAACTTCATCGAGGACAACACTAGGTATATGAATTGGAGCAATATGACTTGTTACTAGCTTGAGTACACCAGGGTCTGTATTGGCATAATCAATTAAAACATTGGCGTCAACAATAAGCAGCATAACTTATATTAAGCAATCCAGGATGCGGATAACTCTCTCATCTGATTAAGTTGGAGATGCATGATCTCAGATGCTCTGGATAAAGTAATAATATCTTCTTCAACTGCCTTTCGTACTAAACGAGAAAGTCGATCTTGCTGAAAATCATGAGGTTTCATACCTTCTGGTTCAATAGTTACGGGGCGAATACCAAGGGGGTCTTGATAAATTTCTTTATCGATTCCATACGGTTCATCATGTTTTAGTAATGATCGTCCTTTTTTCGCTTTATATTCCATATTAAATCGCTGCCAGACCAAAAATCTTTTTTCGTCTGGCATATGTTGGGCGACTCTAAATAAAACAGTTCGCCAGCTAACGCGGAAAACCCGTTTAACCTTCAAAACCCTATCAACTAGAGAGAGGCCAGCAGTTTCATCCCATTCTTTTCTAAAGATGGCCTCAGGCATAAGAAAGTGCGAGGCAAACTCATCTGCTTCAGCTTCCTGAGTGCTATCTTCTTGTTCTTCGTTAACATCATAAGCATTCAAATGTAATAACAGGTGGGCAAGTTCGTGTGCAGCACTAAAAATCCAGGTTTCAACAGGTAACCGATCCCAAGTATTTACAATTACAGCTGGCCCTCCATCACCCTCACTGACAGATAACCCCATAAATGCATCATTATTCACGCACAAGGAATAAACCTTGACTCCGACGGATTCAAGTAAGCCACAAATATCGTGCACAGGTTCTTTTTCAGTAAGACCAAAGCTTTCTCTCACCATGGCTGCAATCTTAGGAGTGTCACGTTTATTTTGATCATTTATTGCAGACCAAATCGGCTTAAGCCCATGATCTGATACCTCATCAGTAAGTTGTTCTATATCCTCAAAGTCGGATAACCACCGAGTCACTTCAGAAATAACCTGATCACGACTTTTAAGACGTTTGAGGGAGCGAAAACGTACTCGCTCTAGGGTGCGAACAGGAATTAAAAGCTCTTTGAGGGAGACATCAAGCGCTAAAGCAAGCGCTTTCAAAGAGTCAGTACGAGGCTCAGAACGCGCTTTTTCAAGATTTCGATAGGCACCACGAGACAATCCCGCATTTTCAGCCAGCTGTTTCTGGCTCAAACCAGAGTCTTTTCGAATTCGAAGTAAGTTTGAAGCAATAGTTTGATTAATCATAGCGGTACCCTCTCTACTTTGAACATAATATCATAAATTGTAGAAATGGTTAGTTATATATACGGTATTTTTTTTAATCTATACACTTAAATAAAACTAAGTGTATTCAGTTTTAGATTATTGGTAACAATTAATAATTCACAATATCTTTAAGTAAACCAACAAAAGTATCAGAGAGCGCATCAATTTTTGCATATTG
>JABHSO010000002.1 GCA_018669845.1 Gammaproteobacteria bacterium
GGTGGAAGCTTCTAATATTTTGGGTGTTGACGTGATGGTTGGCCACTGGGAATTCACTTATCGTGAAGACGAAGTGCTGAGTAACGTGGCGTTATTCAAAGGTGATTTCATTGGTCAGAATGTGCGCGTGAAAGAAGATGCTCTATTTGGTGATGAATACGCCACCATGGTAGAAAAATATGATGGAAGTGGTTTATACGATGAAGATTCTGGTCATGCTTTCCGCCCTTACGTGATTAAGGAAATCGGTGGCGCTCGCGTCGCTGTTGTCGGTCAGGCTTTTCCTCGCACGGCCAATGCCAACCCACAGGAGTTTTTCCCGGACTGGTCTTTCGGTCTTCGTGAAGATGACATGGCTGAACTGGTTGAAACCATTCGTGGTGAAGAAAAGCCTGATGCGGTTGTACTGCTATCTCATAACGGCATGGATGTGGACATTAAGATGGCGGAACGTGTTCCCGGTCTGAATGCTGTTTTTGGTGGTCACACGCATGACGGTATGCCAAAACCCATCAAGGTTAAAAATAAAGGTGGTCATGACTGTTGGGTGACCAATGCTGGATCGAATGGGAAATACATTGGCGTGATGGATTTCGAGATCGATAAGGGCATTAAAAACATGAACTATAAGATGTTCCCGATCATTTCCGACTGGTTAAAAGAAGATAAGGAAATGAAAGCCTTCATCAACCAGATGCGTGAAACCACATACGATGACAAAATTATCGAAAGTCGTTCTAGTGAATTCTTTTACAACAAAAAACGTGTTGGTAAAACCTACAAACAGATTCTTGAAGAAAAGCTCGCAATAGCCGATCGCACATTATATCGCCGTGGTAACTTCATGGGTACCTGGGATCAGGTGTTGTGTAATGCCTTACGCCATGAGTACGGTGCTGATGTGGCCATGTCAGCAGGTGTTCGCTGGGGCACATCCACGCTTAAAGGCGACTGGATCACCATGGAAGACGTGATGACACAGTGTTCCATGACTTACGCTGAAACCTATGTATCAGAAATGAAAGGTAAGGATTTAATGAATATCATTGAATCGGTGGCAGATAACCTTTTTGATCCTGACCCGTATTTACAATCTGGTGGTGACATGGTGCGTTTGGGTGGAATGGATTACACCATAGATCCGAGCAAAAAATTATACGAACGTATTACCGATGCCAGACTGGACAATGGGCATTTAATTGAGCCAGAAACCATGTACAAAGTAGCCGGCTGGGCCAGTGTCAACGCGGCACCGGATGGACGTTTAATGTGGGATATCGTGCGTGACTACATCATTGCATCACGAGATAAAGACCATGTGTTGCGTTTACCCAAGATCAATCACCCTAAGTTGATAGGTGTTAAAACCAATCCGGGCATTGCGGATTATCCGGGAGAAGTGAGCTAAAAATTTGTAGGGTGCGCCGCGCGCACCCTACCCAATCACTGAAGACAATCAGCACTTCCACTATAATTCTTCGTGCCCTTCGTGCCCTTCGTGGTGAATATTTTTTTAATGTCTAATAGTAGACATAAAAGAATTAATCGCTCTATCAAATACCGAAACCGATTCAATCAATTTAGCGGTACCTGCTCGAAACTCTGCCGCTAAACCAAAACTGGTCATATTTTTAATTTTATGACCTTGCCTATTTACAAATACATATTTCCCGGTGATTTTACTTTTCCAGGATAATTTAGCATGCAGGGATTTTGAACCAGTCTCGACAAACTCTAACCAGACACCTGGTTCCAAATTCTGCACTGTTTCAAGAAAGTCATCAGTATCCATTTCTTCCATGAAAGCCATTCCAGGAGCAGAATCCATGATTATTTCTTCTTCGATATGAATATTTCCGTTGACCACACAGTCGGTAAACTCATTCAGATTATGAATTACTTCCTGAGTTTCAGACACCGTAATTTCTGTAACAGTATCTTTTGTTTTATCTATTTCCGGCTCATTTTCTATTATTTGAATTTCTCCGGTATCATCCGTCGATAATAATATATCTATCGATGAGTCATCCTGCTCTTTTTCATTAAAAGAGGAAAATGCTGCTTCCATATTTTTTTCTGGCCAGACAGTTTCATCATCAACTCTCGTCACCAGATTTTTACTGGTTTGTTTAACGACCTTTGCATGTTCCAAAACCAGCATTTGAAAAACACTATTTTTACCGTCAGCATCAACTTTAATTAATTCCATGCCTTGTGATAGCGCACGTAATAATGAGGGTAAAGTTTTCAGTAATTTCTTTTTATCTGATTCACTATGTTTAGCGATAAGTGTCCAGATTAAAGTAGTGGTCAGGCGTTTTACATTTTTCCAGTGATTGGAAGATTCCCCCTGAGACAGGTAAGTATGATATAAAACTGACTTCCAGATTCCATCTAGAAAGTCTATAACATCAAAGCTCAACTCATGTTTTTCCAGCAATTTCTGGATAAATGCCGAAGCGGCTACCTGGGCTTCTTCAATCTGCTGATCATTTTCCTTTTCAATTTGTTTCAGTTGCTCAACAGCCTGATCAATTTTATCATTTTCATCTTTCAGAAACTGTTGAAATTCATCTAAAGCCTGTTCAAAAATAGCTATATCCTGATCAAATTCTAACAGTAAAAAATCGACTATTTTTTCGAGCTTTTTAATTAAAATATCTTCCAGCTGCTGATCATCACTCCAACCTAAAGAAGCTTTAGAGATACTATCCAGTAATTGTCTAGCCGGATGTTTTTTGTGATTAAAAAAGCTGCTATCAAGAATGGCAACTTTTAGAATAGGTATCTGCAATCGCCCAATAAGTACTTTTATTGGATCAGGCAATGCTTCGTCATCAAAAAAGAAATCAAATAACATCGATACAATATCAATAATTTGATTATCCGCTGCACTGCTTTGCTGGCTATTATCCTGTTTAAAAGCAACTAATTGCTGATTTAACTGGGTTTTCAAGTTCTGGGGATCAACACTTCCTACTGACTGTGAAAGCATATTATTCGACTGCAAGTTAGTTAGAGCAGACATGTAGGCAGTATTCTGCGCCGCAGGTGTTAATCCCACAACAGGCAATGATTCAACATTATCGCCAGTTTCAGCATTTTGCAGCATAGACATCTCAATGCTACCGGTCTGCATAGCTGGAACTCCCCCTCCCGGTGTCAATACCTGTTGTAACAAAGACAGTAAGTTTCCATCTACTTGAGGCTGATTCACATTATCGGAGGAACTACTTTGCTCATTTAGTTTTAACTCAAACTCCGAGTTATCTAACTGTTCCTCAGAATATGAGCGGGAAATTCTGTTCGCCATGAATTTGGTGGTTTGCTTCATTCGCTCCTGCGATGCTTTAAATTCTGGCAAAACACCCTTCTGGATAAAGTAGTCATTCAACTCACGGTAAAAATGACCCAGGTTTGACATAACAAACTTATCAAACAATTTATAAAAAATAAGTTTAACCTGAATATCCGTATCTAATACTTCTGAAGCATGATGAAAGCTGTCACATATAGCTTTCGGATCTAGCGGATTTTGATCATCTGTAACTTGTTTTCTATGCAGGATAATCTTAAACCTTTCAACCACGGCAAAGAGGTCATCTTCAAAATGCGGTCTTGCCTTTGAAATCATATTATCAATGGCCAAACTATCTTCAAGATCCTGCTGATCGACAAGGCTTAATTCATCCAGACTATTTGATTTTTTCGATACGGCTTTATTAATAATGAGGCGATTGAAACTTTCCTGAAGTTCATCATCGAACTTTTCAAGAATAAGTTTTCGTTTGAGCCGAATTTCACGCATCGCTTCGAAATACATATTCCGATCATGATCACTTTCAACCTTTTCAGAAAGCTCAAATAAGGCATCATCAACACTTTCCATCAAGATCCGAATCAGGTCATTTAAACCTTTAACAGCGAATCGTTTAACGGATTCATAAACCATCGTATTACCGGAGAATGCAATGACATTATTGGTATATTCTGTTGGCACCTGGGCTACACCTATAAATTTAGCTTATTCCTATTAACTGGAGAATAAGCAATTATCGTGAAAAATCATGATTCCATACAGTCTAGGAGCTTGTCGGACTTAGGTTATCGTAACGAGGGAAAGCCATTTTGAGATAGATTTTTCTATCAATTTGGGCGAATAGTTATTCATATTCAACTAAATTGATAGGAAAAGGTGGCCAAAATGGCTTTTCCGCAGCAGATTAATCCTAAGTCCGACAGGCTCCTGAGTAATAGATTACTCTTACTGTGATACAGAGCATAGAATATTTCTGGCTATTTTCCAGCCACTCATGACTAAAAACAGGTCACTAATCGGATAATTAATGGTTAAGCATTTTATTGAACCAGTTTCGGCTCTGTTTCATAGTGTGAACTCTACGGCAGATGATAATTACTGGTTTTTGTTCAAAGTCATGACGCAATGCCCGGGTATTGATCTGGCGTAATGCCATTTCCAGGTTGTCATTGAAACGAGACAAGGTAACTCTTATAAAGTCATGACCTAACTGGGAAACTAAATCAGGTGATGTCAGCAACAGGGTATCTCCTTCAGAAAAGTCCTTTTCTACAATAGTAGACTGTAAAGCTGTTTTAATACCCAGTTTGTCATCTATTGCTGAATCTTTACCCAGCACCTGTAATTCATCGCCACTAAACCTCAGACAACTCAAGCTCCCAACGTTGCAACAGCTAATGTTATTTTGCTGGATTTGAACAACTGCTAAATCAACCCCATCAACTTTTTCCAGGCCAGCTTTTCGTTCAGCCTGAAAATAGAGGTATTCATTTATATTTTCCAGCGATTCAGAAATGCAACGATCAACCATTGAAGAGGATAAAGAGGAATCATTTATGGTTGATTTTAAATTCAGCTCCATATCATCCAGCATTATTTCAACCGATTTATAAGCTGCCGCATCTTCAGCCTGACATTCTCCCTGAGCCAGAACCATCAATCCTAATTCAGGATTAATTCCAACGACTTCACCTGAGGAAAATTGAATATCTTTTTCAGTAAACTGGACATTATTAATTTGAGCAACAATGCTTATGGAGTCTTTCAGGTTCATATTTTTAGCTTTATCAATTTACCACAGAAAATTCAGATTTAACCCATTATCCAATACAGATCTCTGTTAGCATAGCGAATTTTTACGTGCATATTTACCTCATTTACTCAAAATAACATGACTCAGCAAACATTTATAAAAGGCAAAGATTCTGCCCTGGAAGATTCCATATCAGGCATGATGGACAAACTGGATAATATTGGAATCAGTGTTGAACAGGTTTCCTGGTTAAATCCAGTGCCTAATGTTTTTTCAGTACATATCAAAGATGTGGATTGTGGATTGATGTTTACCAACGGAAAAGGTGCAACCGAAAAAGCCTGTCTCGCCAGTGCTCTGGGAGAATACTTCGAGCGTTTAAGCTGTAACTACTTCTTTGCAGACTTTTATCTGGGCGAAGAAATTTCCAGATCAGACTTTGTTCATTACCCTGATGAATGCTGGATTGATCGTGATGATAGCAACTTTAGAAATAGCGTTCTCAGCGACAAACTGTGGTCATTTTACGACCCAGAACAACAGTTATCAGCAGCCAATTTATTTGAAGTCAATTCAGGAGCCGGTGAACGTGGTGTTTGCTGCCTGCCCTATACACGTCAATCTGATCAGCAAAGCGTGTTATTTCCTGTCAATATTATCGCCAACTGTTACGTCAGTAACGGTATGTCTGCCGGTAATACTCAAAATGAGGCCCGGGTACAGGCGCTTTCTGAAATTTTTGAACGCTATGTTAAAAATAAAATTATCGCAGAAGGTCTGTGCCTACCTGATATTCCATCAGAAGTCATACAACGTTTCCCTTCAATTGAGGAATCTATTCGCTCACTGGAATCTCATGGCTATCACCTGAGAGTTAGCGATGCATCATTGGGTGGGAAATACCCTGTCATTGCAGTCACCTTAATCAACCCGGGCAATGCAACAGTATTCGCTTCATTTGGCGCACATCCCTGTTTCGAAGTTGCACTTGAACGTACCGTCACAGAATTACTTCAGGGTCGAGGGCTGGACCAGCTGGATGGATTCCAGTCGCCTAGTCTGGATCTGGATGAAGTTGCTGACCCGCATAATCTGGAGACACATTTCATCGATTCCAGCGGTTTAATGTCATATGAGTTTTTCAATAAAGACCCTGACTTTGCATTTGTAGACTGGGACTTTGATGCCGATACCGGAAAGGAATATACAACACTGGAAAACATTATCCATCAACTGGATTTTGATATTTATATCAGCGACTATCAGCACTTAAATGTTTATAGCTGCCGTATTTTGGTGCCAGGAATGTCTGAAATTTATCCTGTGGATGATCTTGTCTGGAACAACAATAATGAAGGCGCATTATTACGTGAAATCATCCTAAGCTTACCTGATCAGCATAAGGATGAACTGGTTAAGCTGTATGCCTTTTTATCTGAACAGGGATACAGTGACTTTCAGGCGGTCGCAGAATTTATTGGCATAGCTCCTGATCCTGGCAGTGTCTGGTCTGAACTTAGAATCGGTGAATTAAAAGCCATGATATGCCTGGCAATAGATCACCATGATTCAGCTGAATGGGTAGACTGGTGCCTGCACCTGGATCAACTGAGTCCTGACAGACATCAACTGTATCATTGCCTTTCTGTGTTGTTGGAACTCGATATTCAACAGCAAAATAAACTCGAAATCAGCTTAAACCAGTTATTTGGAAAACAACGTTTTGAGCAATGCAAAAAAATTATCCGAGGTGAAATCACTTTTGCTGGATTACATAGCCCCGGACTTTCATTACAGGGATTTGAACTACACCAAAAATTATTAGATGGATATCTGAAACTCCAGGCTATGAAAAACAATAAGGCTTCATCATGAAAATTACTCAGTACTTTTTACTATTCACTTTATGCCTGTTGAGTTTAAACGCAGCCGCAAAGCTGCTGGAATCCCGTGTACCCGGTGGCATAGCCTTTATCCAACTGGATAATACACAGGGAGCACCTCATTTTACATTCAAAAACAAACCACTATTAATCACTCAACAAGAGGGTAAAACTATAGCCGTTGTGGGTCTTTCACTGAGTTTAAAACCAGGGGAATACTTTATCAGCGGGCACTACGGCAATAAAAAGCATCTGGTTAAAAAGTTTTTTAAGGTCAAAGACAAAGAGTACACGACTCAACACATCACCATTAAAGACAAACGAAAAGTTAACCCGATTAAGCAAGACATGGATCGTATAATTCCTGAGCAGAAAAGGAAAAAGAAAGCTGCAAAGTTTTGGGATAACAGCACAGCTGACGTGAATTTTTTGACACCTATTGAAGGCATCATGACCGGTAGTTATGGAAGGCGGCGAGTTTTTAATGGACAACCTAAACGACCTCACAGTGGAATGGATATCGCTGCGGATAAAGGTGTACCCATTGCAAGCCCAGCTGATGGAACCGTTATAGAAAGTGGCGATTTTTTCTTCAGCGGCAACCTGGTTTATATCCACCACGGTCAGGGGCTAATCACTCTTTATGCACACCTGAATACGATTGATGTAAAAGTAGGTGATAAGGTAAAGAAAGGTCAGATAATAGGTACGGTTGGCGAAACAGGACGAGTAACCGGGCCGCATTTACACTGGAGTGTGGGACTCAACGGAACCTGGGTAGACCCAGATTTGTTTATTGGAAATGATTAAAGTAGAGATAGTAATCCCCGGGCTTCAACCCGGGGAGAAAATTAAAAGGTCAAACGAACACCAATATGTAAACGATCATCATCCATATCGTATTGCTGTCCATTATTCACATCCAGCTTAAAATTTCTCAGGCCGATAAAAGCAACAGTCTGAGGTAAAACTTCAATTTGAAAACCCAGGTTAGTATCTATAATTTCTTCTGAATCAGAAAAACTGGTTATTTTAGGCGCGTAATGGGCCGTAAAATATATCGACATCGGCATAACACCCGGAATGGTATAACGTGCTTCACCACCGACAGCTATCGCAAAAATATCCTGCTCGACAGCATCCAGCATGCCTGCATAAGCCTTAATGCCGACACCTAAGGTCAATGGTGTATTTTTTGAAGCCTGACGACGTTGCATTAAACTGAACTGTCCTACAAAGTCATCAGCATCATTATAGAAAATTCCGACACCTAGTTCAGCACCGCCCCAACCAATCAGGCTAGAGTCGGAACGAAAAGTAAATTGAGCTGTTTCGGAGCTTAAAGCTGCCTCCAGGTCATTGGCTTCAACCAACACAGGAAATAAAAAAAGGAAGGCAAAGATAGATCGGGTAAAGTTTGATTTCATGGGATTATTATCAGTAAATAGTTCGCTGATCATATCACATGACTGGGAGTTTTTAGTGTGAATAATTAGATCAATCAGGAGGAAACTTTTTCACTAAATAAAGGTCTGATTTCTGCTTCATTTTTTTCAATGGGGGTATCCAACCAACGAATTAACGGAGCCCACTGCTCATGATCGATGTGGGTTTTAGCTGTTTTCATATCCAGAACACCTATGCCCTTCTCAATCGACTTATTGTAAAACTGAGTATCTCGAAAACTGGTTACAAAAGGCAGTTTCAAGGTAAATAAAAACCGTTCCAGTGAATGATACATCAAGGTGTTTTTTCTGACCCTGTTAGCAACAACGGCAATACGAATCTGTTTTTTCCGGGCTTTCCCAATTAATAGAACATCTTTAATAAAATAAGCTGTTGCCTGAATATCAATGGGTGAAGGTAATACCGGAATCACCAGTAAATCATTTTGCTGTAACATGCCGGCAAGCTCCGTACCGTCTATACCAGCAGCAGTATCGATCACCACAACATCGGTATCAACAGGAACGCGCATCTGCCATGATCGAGTCATATGGTTGCCAGGTCGTCGAGCAGCATCTACGACATCGATATCCGCATACTGATCAGACCTTCGATTTTTCCAGTGAACCGCTGAGCCCTGCATATCATAATCAAACAGCCTTACATTCTTATCCATCGACGCGTAATAAGAAGCAATAGTTATTGCTATTGTAGTTTTCCCACAACCGCCTTTTGCGTTACTGACTATGATTCTTTGAGTTGCCATTATACTTTTATAGATCTTTTTTTAGCTTTATGCCAGTTTTACACAAAAAACATTTAAAATATTTCATTCCTTCATATCGATATAAAAATGCCTATATAAAATATGGTCTAGATAGTTTAAAGATCAGGTAAAATAAGCTTTTTAAATGTGGAATCCAAAAGATGCCAATAATTGAACCTGACTCTCAACTTTATGACGACAATAAAAAGACGGGACCGGAACAGGATTCCATAGAGAAAACCAGTATTTTTTCTGCCCATGTCGGCATACAGTGGCAAGGACATGACTGTCAGTTCACAGACTGGAGTTTTTTACCCAGTATCAATTTATGGAGAGATTACTTACCTGCTGAAATTGAATCAAAATTACCAGGTAAATCAATTGGAGATGAAATCACACACAGGTTCAAAGCCGGTGAAATAATCGAACCCCGCTTATCAAGCCAGCAACATACTGTTTCACATACTCATTTTCAACCTCCCAAAAAAGGTCTTGAACCCATTTTACCGTTACATGGCAGGTTTTATCCCAAAGATTTTTTTACTGCAGTTGAAGGCATTTATGAGGGAAACAAGTTCCCCTGTAGAATTACCTCAGTTGATGAAAATAATATTTCAGTCGATTTAAACCATCCGCTATCAGGGACAGATTTCGACATGATTATGCAAATTGATAACATTAAAAAGGCAGGAGCAGAACGTGGAGGACGCTGCAATGATATAACTTCTATAGCCTGTGACTCGGGCCCGGGTATGCAGGATGTACTAGCCAATAAAGAAACTGATTTTATTACCTCTAATGCCTTTAGCCGACTGGATTCGGGTAATGATTCAGTATTTTTCAAGCAACCTGATTTTTCACCATTTTGGGATAGTCTGGCGCTTTTGCAGGTATCAAAACTTTACCAAAAACTGATCCCACAAAAGGCACAGGTACTGGATTTAATGTCAGGAGCACATAGCCCTTTGCTGGAAGCAGAAATTAATGTAGACAGTGTTAGCTGTGCAGGGCTAAACGATGCAGAAATGGAACAGAATTTAAGCTGTAACCTGAAATTCAACATCGATGTGAATAGCATGACCAGTTTACCTTTTCATAGCGCTCAATTTGATACCTTATTAATTCATGCAGCCATTGAATATGTAATTAATCCTGAATTATTATTTGCTGAAATTAAACGAGTTTTAAAACCTTCTGGCAGAGTCATAATCAGTTTTAGTAACCGTTCAATCCCCGAGAAAGCAATTCAACTCTGGACGGGGGCACATGAATTTGAACGCCCTGCAATAGTGCTTTCTTACCTGCGGTCAAGTGGAGGTTTCTGTAATTTTAACAGTTACTCAAAACGCGGGTTATTCCGACCTGAAGACGATAAACTGGCCGACAAGCTACTATTGTCAGATCCTGTTTATGTTATCTGGGCAGATAAAGAGTAATTTTCACGAGTTGATGGTGCGCCTGGCGCACCCTACTCTTATCGCAACAGATAAAGCTATTAATCGTGTTCATCTATCCAGTTCATCTGAATAGCTTCCAGAATTTTTTCATTTGAATGCTCCGGATTGTCATCAAAATCTTTTAGTGCACAAACCCAGTCATGCAAGTCTGTAAAACGCACATATTGCGGGTCGACATCCGGATGAATTTCCTCCAGTTCAATCGCAATATCTAATACATCTGTCCACTTTAAACTCATATTTACTCTTTGTTAGTTAACTATTTACTGAGTATAAACCAAGCGATTTATTAAATACCAACTATGCTTACTACTAAGTCGTGTAATTAGAATAATTTTTTACTCAAACTGTTAATTATAAAACGATTACAATTTATACAATTCAATTAAATGTTTCTTAAAAAGAACATCTGGCTCATTTTTTATACCTTACTGTTTATCGGTATAATTTATCTTGTTTTATCCATTTATTTAACATGGAAAGATATTCAAAGTAATTCAGCTGATGAGTTGTCATATCTTAATAATATTTTTTCATCATCAGTAACTTCAACGTTCGAACAACAGGAGATCATGCTGGAGTTATTAGGTCAGCAATTCCGCATTAACAGCCAGGCTGATGATAAAGAAAGTTCTAAACTTCTGGATAAATTACTACAGCAAAACTCATCACTTATAGGATTTGGTCTGGCCAATATTGATGGCAAATTAGTAAAAGCAAGTTCAAATATAAATTTAACTAAAATGCCTAATTTGAAAAAGAGTGCAGATAGTAGAGAAACATTTATCAGGGCTACAGAAAGTCAAAGGATGGTTTTAGGTAAAACCTATTATCTTGAAGCTTTAAATAGCTGGGTCATCCCTATTCGCAAGGCAATACGTGATGATGAAAATAATCTGACTGGCGTCATGACAGCCGGCATAAAACCAAAAGACCTTCTACCCAGCCTTAACGAGCTAAACAAACAACAGAATATTGGTCAATTTCAGTCCATGATTGTTCATGACAACAGTTTTAATTATGCCTATATCAGCGGTATAACCGATACCAATTTAATAAAAGATATTATCAATAACCCCATATCTAAAGAAGTCATAAATCAACACGAACTGGCATTAAATGAACAACGGGGTTTATCGTTGTCAGATATCAAAAGCAGTAAAAAATCCGTGGAATACCTTGCTCCCAGTATAAATGGTGAGATTAAAATGTACTCCATGTCATATATTCCTGCTTATCAACTATGGGCAATGACACTGTTACCCCAAAGCAGGTTAGTAGAACATTTAAATACTTCAATTATCCAGCATGTCATTATTTTTATATTAGTATTTAGCATTATTTATTTTCTTTTTCTCTATATTAACCGAATTGAACAGGCTAAACGTCGGCAGTTAATTAATCAGGCAAATCAGGATTTTCTGACCGGTTTGAGCAATCGATTATATTTAAAATATGCTGAAC
>JABHSO010000001.1 GCA_018669845.1 Gammaproteobacteria bacterium
ACACTATGCTATTTATTTTTGACTTTCCTGCAATAGCTTTAAGTAGTTTTCATATCTATTTTTTCTGATTTCTGCAGAATTAACAGCATTTGTCACTGCACATTTTGGTTCATGGGTGTGATTGCAGTTACTAAACTGACAATTTTGTGCCAGTTCATTGATTTCCCTAAAACCTGAAGCAATAGGAATATTTTTATCGAATACCGGATTAAAACCACGTACGCCCGGTGTATCTATTAATATTCCGCCTCTAGGTAAATGATAAAGTCTGCTGGTGCGAGTTGTGTGTTTACCTTCCTTGTTTACTTCCGAAATTTCACCGATGGGTATCTCTGTTTCGGGTAAAATAGCTTTGGTGATGGATGATTTACCTACGCCTGATACGCCGCTGATCACATTGGTATGTTCAGAACAGCACTGTTGAAGAGTATCGATATTGAAGTTATTCATGATGCTGGTATGAATCACCTGGTAACCCATGGGTTGATATATTTTTTTAAGCTCGAACGGGTCAGGATTATTAGCATTAACCAGGTCTATTTTGTTGAGCACAATCAGTGCATCAATCTGCTGTTGCTCGGCAGACAGCAGATATTGATCGAGTAAAAACAGGTTAGGTTCAGGTTCAATCGACAGGCAGATGAGTAGCTGTGTTACGTTTGCAGCAACGGCTTTTAGCTGACCAAAGCCGTCCAGGCGTTGTAACAGATTTTGTCTAGGTTTTATCGCGATGATGCTCAGATCATGATTTTCCTTACGATAATAAACTCGATCACCGCAAACGATGGCACCCAGATTGGTGCGTAATTTACAGTGGATATTGGGTTCACCCTGCTTATCAGGCTGAACTTCTACTTCTCCGCCGTGGTGAGAAATAATTAAACCCTGATGAGTATTTTTATCATCAAGGTTTATGGATTGCTGGGCTTTTGATATTCGTCTTTTTTGCTGGTGACTTAATTTACGTTTGGCCATGTTTACTTTGTTGAAGTCTAATTCCGTATTAAAAGTGATAGTATTTTTTATTTAAAAATACAGTCACATCTTCAACTTCATCATCAAACCAGGTGATACCCAGGTTGTTTTTACACATGCGAACCTGAGTTCCAAGTTTAGGTAAGGTTTTAACTCTTTTGTTGGCGCGGGTGTAAATAGATGAATCATGGCATCTTGTGCAATTGTCAGCATGTAGCTTATCGCCGTTTTTAACATCAGCTGCATTAGCTGAAGCACAAAAGCCGGCAACCAATAATAATAGTGTGAAGTTCTTCATGTTGATTCCTTTATTAGTTTGATTCAAGGTGAGAAATACGTATCGATGCAGGGGGGTGAGAGTCATAAAACATCGAATGTATTGGGTCTGGCGTTAAGGTGCTGGCATTTTCTCGGTACATATTTACCAGAGCAGAAACCAGAGCACGATAGTCACTTTGTTGTTTGGCAAAATCATCGGCTTCAAATTCATGTTTACGAGACATGGCTGAAAACAGCGGGCTGATAAAGTATGTGAAAACAGGCAATACAAACATGAACAGTAATAAAGCTGTGTGAGTAGAAGCTGTTTCTACGCCCATAGCTGAATAGAACCAGGCAGAATTCATTAACCAGGCTAACAGCGCAAAGCCACCCAGAGTCATCAGAATTGAGAGAGCCAAAGATTTTTTAATGTGATTTCGTTTGAAATGCCCCAGTTCATGAGCCAGTACGGCTTCTACTTCATTTTCTGACAGGGATTCCAGTAATGTATCGTAAAATACAATGCGTTTGTTGCTTCCAAAACCAGTGAAATAGGCATTGCCATGGGCCGAGCGTTTAGAGCCATCGACTACAAATACACCTTTGCTTTTAAACCCGCAGCGTTGTAATAAATTGTCTATTCTGGTTTTTAAGGATTCATCTTCCAGTGCTGAAAATTTATTAAACAGCGGGGCGATAAAAACTGGAAATGCCCACATCATTAACAAGCTGAAAGCAGTCCACACTGACCATGCATAAAGCCACCAGTATTGACCTGCCTGATTCATTAACCACAGAATGACTGCAATTAACGGAACACCGATAACCATCATTAATGAAGCAGATTTTAGCAGATCAGTGATCCAGGTTTTGATGGTGGTTTTGTTAAAGCCGAAGCGTTCTTCAATGACAAAAGTCGAATACAGAGAGAAAGGTAAATCCAGCAGACTCATTAAGAGCGTTAAACTTAGAATCACTCCAATACCAGTCCATAATGGCGAAAATTCATACTGTAACCACCAGCTATCGACAATGCTCAGTGCGCCACCGGTGGTCCAGAGTAATAGCCATAGAGTTTCCCAGGCCAGTGTTAAACGTCCCAGTTTTAATTTGGTTGTTGAATAGTCGGCTGCTTTTTGATGTTCTTCGAGTGATATTTTTTCGGCAAATGCTTCCGGTACTTTATCTTTGTGAGACAGAATATGATTGATTTGACGTTGTGATAGCCATAAGCGAGTGAGTACCGATGCTAACAGGAAGGTCAAAAATATCAGTGTAAATGTGTGCATAAAGTTTCTAAAAAGGTTTCAG
>JABHSO010000091.1 GCA_018669845.1 Gammaproteobacteria bacterium
TATAGGTCTGACGAAATAAACATAACCTGGGCAACAATGCATAATGTAGTTAAACCAATAAAGGTAAGAACATGAAAAAACGACGACAAGTTAGATAGAGATAAAGCAGTTGACAAGAGAGTCCTCATAGAAGGGTGCGCCATGCGCACCATCATGACAATTCACCAAACTAATGGTGCGCACGGCGCACCCTACGAATTAAGATTATGTTTGCAAAAAGAGACAATGAACCGAGTTACGCTTTATTAAACGATCCGACAAGTCAGACCGTTAATCGTTATGGCACACCAATTGATACCATTCAAACTGATGATAAACGTCACGGCAAATCATTAAACATCAATGATGATGCCAGCATCGGTGAAAACCCCAACCGTTACAAACAACACGGCTTCTTTTTCAATGCTGATAACTGCATCGCCTGTCATGCCTGTGAAGCAGCCTGTAGTGAAAAAAATGATAACCCGGCGCATATCGCATTTCGTTCCGTAGGTTTTGTCGAAGGAGGTACTTATCCCGCCTACCAGCGTTTGAATATATCTATGGCGTGCAATCATTGTGATGACCCCGTTTGCCTGAAAGGATGCCCTACCCGTGCCTACACAAAATTTGCCGAGTATGGTGCTGTTTTGCAAGATCCTGACATTTGTTTTGGTTGTGGATATTGCACCTGGGTCTGCCCTTACAATGCTCCCCAGCTTGATCCAGTTAAGGGTCAGGTGACCAAATGTAATATGTGTGTGGATAGACTCGAAGCAGGTCTTAAACCAGCCTGTGTATCTGCCTGTTTAGGTAATGCGCTGGATTTTGGTGTGACCGAAAATATTCCTGAAAACAGAACCCAGGCCAAAGTAGAAATCCCCGGTTTTCCACGTACCGATATTACTCATCCGAACATTCGTTTTCAGCAAACCAGAACAACTCAACGCGATATGAATCGAGTGGATCAAACAGTCGTTAAATATCATCGTGATGATAGCACTCAAAGCTTCAAGCCGGTGGTGGATGACAAATTAGGGCAAAAACGTGAATGGAACCTACATAAATTACTCGGTTCGTATGAAAATGCACATATTGCATTCACCCTGAGCGCACAGGCTGTAATGGGGGCTTTTCTCATTCTAATGGCAAGTTTCTTCAACCCGTCTCTGGCAGAATATCAATCCGGCTCTGCTTATCTGCCCGGCTTATTTTTGATGCTGGTTTTAATGGGATTCGGGCTTTTCAAACTGAATATGCACCTGGGCAAACCACACCGTTTTTACCGTGGATTTTATAACCTGAGATATTCTCCCGTGAGCCGAGAAATTGCCGGTGTCTCAGCTTTTTTTACCGGATTAATCGGATACAGCTTTTTAGCCCTGTTCGACAATGTCCTATTACAGATGCTGCAAGCAGTGTTTGCCGCCTTAGCCGTTGCCGGAGCAGTGTTAGGTGGTTACTTCATGTACAAGCTTTACCGCATTGAAGCTCGCCCATTCTGGAATCACTGGTACACAGCAGCCAGTTTCCTTTCCACTGCATTAACTCTAGGCACTTTATTAATAGTTACATTTTCTTTGATTTTTAACGTCTTAAACCCTGCGCTGAGTGCCACCCTGATGATAATCATTTGTGTCGGATTATTACTAGAAATTACAGGACTATCAGGCCACTCAAAAAATTTGAAATCCGCAGCCAGCGAAGGTGCTGTATCATTTTATTTGCAGACAACCCTGTACGGTAAGTCTTACTGGTTACGAAATATTTTACTGGTCTCAGCACTGCTAACCGCAAGCAGTTTATTTTACCTGCAAAGCACATCGATAATTGGACTCGGAATATTAGCAGGATTAACATTGATGAGTAACATCATTGGCCGAGCACTATTCTATGTTGTTGTCACCCCAACCACCATGCCCGGAGCATTCTTCTGGAAAAACCAGGGGTTTGTAGAACATGCCAGAGAAACAGGTTTAGCCGATATGCCACAATTGGGCGTGGCTTATGAAAAACATCATGCTTTCAAACTAGATGAATTAATCGACACTATCAAAACTACAACCATAAGAGAAAAATTATTCCAGTTCAGCCGAGTTTTCACAGGCTAAAAACAAATAACTGCAGGGCTGACCTTCACGGTCACCCATTTCAAAGCACAAAATATTAATTAATTCTATTAAAGACCAATGTTCATCCTCAAGAGCACCCGCATGGGGTACGTTTACAGAATTAAAGAAGAATAAATCAAAGTAAAAAGGTATTCTGATTTTTTAAAACCAAGCAAACTCTGCCTCACCATGTTTCTGCATATCCTAAACATCATTGCCCCTGTTTTCCTGGTCATTGCTGCAGGTTATATCGCTGTTCGTCGGGGTTATTTTAATCAGGACATGGTCGATGGCTTAATGAAGTTTGCCATCCTGTTCGCCGTTCCCTCATTATTATTCCGTGCAACTTCGACACTGGACTTAAGCACCGCCTACGACTGGCGAATCATGCTTGCATTTTACTCCGCTGCAGCTGTTAGTTTTGTCTCTACGGGATTTATTGCCTATAAAATATTTAAAAATCACCCGGGGCAATCGGTGGCTATTGGATTTGGCGCTCTCTTTTCAAATTCAGTTTTACTGGGTCTACCTATTTCTGAACGAGCCTGGGGTGCAGAAAACCTGTCCACGGTCTACGCCATTGTCTCCATCCATGCCCCGTTTTGTTACCTATTAGGCATTACATCAATGGAAGTTTTACGCTCAGATGGACGCTCATGGCCTGATACCTTTTCCGTCATCATTAAAGCAATGTTTCGAAACAGTCTAATGATAGGCATAGGTCTGGGTTTTATAGTCAATCTATCCGGGGTCGCTTTACCTCAGGTTTTCACTTCAGCCATTGATATTATTAGTAATGCAGCTTTACCCATTGCTTTATTTGGTCTGGGTGGAGTACTTACACGTTATAAGTTCACCCATTCTCTGGGCGAAGTTGGCACAGTCTCCGCATTCTCTCTTCTGGTTCACCCGCTTTTAACTTTTCTGATATGTTTTCTGTTAGAAGTAGACCCTGAGTTCCGTAATAAAGCCGTTTTAGTCGCTGCAATGGCTCCAGGCATAAATAGCTATCTATTTGCGAACATGTATCAAAGAGGACAGAGCATAGCAGCTAGTGTCGTGCTGCTGGCTACTGCCATGTCTGTTGTAACTGTAAGTATCTGGTTATGGTTACTGAGTTAGCCTGGTAATTCCAGGTTTATTGAGTGTATAAATCAAATATCATTTTATATCCTTAAGAATAAAAAATAATTTATCAAATTAAGCAATCGTCAACTCTCCGCCTAAGTTTTAATAAGAAACTTTTAATACCTAATAAATCATTGTTTTATATATACTTATATTTTTAATCTTTAAATTTGACTACTTTTTTATAAATTTTTAATTTTATAAACCATTTTACCTTTGACATATATCAATCAATACCCTTCGTATATATGGTGAAATATCAAATTAGACCATTATTTTCAACAAAATAATAACGTGAGCATTTTCCATAGTATTAGCTAATAGAAAACATTTATTATCATAACTAATTGTTTTTACTAGACTATTTTTAAATTAGTAAAATAATTAGAGAACCGATCAGGCTTTATATTAAATGGGAAAGTTTTATTACCCATTATTAACCTATGTTACCGGCTTTTACAGTAAACTCATGTTTCACTAAATAAAGAAATATAACTAAAAATAATCATATGAATTTATCAGCAATACTGGTCACTACAACGCCAGAAAACACTCTTAATATGATAGAAACTCTTAACAGCATTCAAGATGTTGAAGTTTTTCATCATGACACTTCAACAGGCAAAATCATCATCATTCAGGAAGCTGAAGCAATACATGATGAAGTTAATGGCCTGAAAAAAATTAAATCACTACCAGGTATTATCCTGGCTGAAATGGTCGAGCACTATTTTGGTGAAGATCAAAACCTGTACCCCAGTACTGATCTGGAAAACATCGATGCTACCTGTGGTACTCAGGTGGCTGATAGCTGCAGCATCCCTGAGTACTTGAATCAATAAACTGCTACAAATTTAAACAATAAAATTAAACTATTAAAAATAGTACTGGCAAAAGCCTGTTACTAACCTTTGGAGGTCAAATGTTAGAAGTCAATCGTAGAGAATTTCTCAAATCAAGCGTCGCCGCATCGGCAGCAGCCACTGTCGGTATTCCACTCACAGCTGTTCAGGCAAGCACTACCAGCGAAGCAGAAAAAGACTGGCAGTGGGACAAATCAGTTTGTCGTTTCTGTGGTACAGGTTGCGGCATTATGGTCGCCACAAAAGATGGTCGAATCGTTGCTACCAAAGGTGACCCCGATGCGCCAGTTAACAAAGGCCTAAACTGTATTAAAGGTTACTTCAATGGCAAGATCATGTACGGCAAAGACCGTTTGACCAAACCATTATTAAGAATGACAGATGGTAAGTTCGATAAAAAAGGTAAATTCCAGGCTGTTAGCTGGGATCGCGCTTTTGATGAAATGGAAAAGCAGTTTAAAAAGACCTATAACACGATGGGACCAGCAGGCGTTTCCATTATAGGTTCCGGTCAATACACCATCCCTGAAGGTTATGCTGCAGCCAAGCTGATGAAAGCAGGCTTTCGCAGTAATAATATTGACCCGAATGCACGTCACTGTATGGCATCAGCAGTTGTAGGTTTCATTCAAACCTTTGGTATTGATGAGCCATCCGGTTGTTATGATGATATCGGACTTACCGATACGGTCATTACCTGGGGTGCCAATATGGCAGAATGTCATCCGATTCTGTGGGCTCGAGTTTCTGATCGCAAAATTGCTGACGAAGAAGGTTACAAGTTAATCAACCTGACCACCTGCTCTAACCAGACTTCAGATATCGCTGACGTTGAAATCGTTTTCAAACCAGGTACTGACCTGGCTTTGTGGAATTACATTGCACGTGAAGTTGTCAAACGTGATGCCGTTAATCATGACTTTGTAGAAAAGCACTGCGTGTTTGCCACCGGTCCTTATGACATTGGCTACGGAATGCGTTCAACCAGTAAATATGCGTTTGAGGCAGAAAAAGATATTCAGGCTAAAGAATTGGAAATCACTCTTGATAAAGATGAAGCCATTGCCCAGCGTAAAACAGCAGGCATGAAAGTAAAGCAGAAAAATACCAAGAAGCCTGTTAAGCACTGGATGATCGAATTCGAAGAATTCAAGAAAGGTGTAGAGCCCTATACTTTGGATTTTGTTGCTGAGTTATCCAAAGGTGACCCAGATGAATCAATGGACGAGTACAAGAAGAAATTACAGATTCTTGCCGATACTTACATTGAAAAGAATCGCAAGATAGTCAGCTTCTGGACTATGGGTATGAACCAGCACTATCGTGGAAGCTGGGTCAATGAACAGGCTTACATGATTCACCTGTTATTAGGTAAACAGGCTATGCCTGGAAACGGCGCATTCTCACTAACAGGTCAACCTTCAGCCTGTGGTACTGCACGTGAAGTGGGCACCTTTGCTCATCGTTTACCTGCTGATCTGGTAGTTGCGAATCCTAAACACAGAAAATTTTCTGAAGGATTGTGGAAATTACCTGCTAAAACGTTAAACCCAAAAGTTGGTACGCACATCATGAAGATTTTGCGTAGCCTTGAAGATGGAAAAGTAAAATTCACCTGGGTACAGGTTAACAATCCTTTTCAGGCTTCAGCTAATGCTACTCACTGGATTAAAGCCGCTCGTGAAATGGACAACTTTGTAGTTTGTTCAGATCCTTATCCTACAGTATCAGCAAAAGTAGCTGACCTTATTCTTCCAACTTCAATGATCTATGAGAAGTGGGGACTGTATGGAAATGCAGAACGTCGTACACAGGGCTGGCGTCAACAGGTTAATGCACCGGGTGATGCACGTACTGATGTATGGCAAATGCTGGAATTCTCCAAGCGTTTTAAACTGAAAGAAGTTTGGGGTGAGAAAAGCATTCCAGGTCTGAAATCTAAAGGTTTTGATGATGGTAAGTTACCTAGTGTACTGGCTGAAGCAGAGTCTATGGGTTATTCACCTGAAGACACTTTGTACGATGTACTATTTGCCAACAAGGAAAACAAACAAGTTGCCTGGCCTGATGAGGCTGTTGCCAAAGGTCATGCGAATAGCACGGCCGACTGGTTAGGCGATGGCTGGTTCCCTGAAAAAGCACTGTTTAACGAGTATCGTCAGTTCGGTGTAGGTCATGCTCATGACCTGGCAGACTTTGACACCTACATGCGTGATGATGTTCGCGGATTAAGATGGCCTGTTGTCGACGGCAAGGAAACTAAATGGCGTTTTAACGAAGAATATGATTCTTATTGTGAAAAAGGCAGTGGTTTTGATTTCTACGGAAAAGCATTGAAAGCTATAAAAAGCGGTGACCTGGATGGTATTACCAGCAAAGGTAAAACCAAATTGGCACATAAGGCGAAGATTTTCTTCCGTCCTTACGCTGCGCCTCCAGAGCAGCCAGATAACAACTATGACCTGTGGTTCTCAACTGGTCGTGTTATCGAGCACTGGCATACAGGTACCATGACACGTCGTGTTCCTGAATTACACAGAGCCGTTCCAACGGCTGTGTTGTGGATGCACCCTGATGATGCAGGCAAACGTAACCTCAGTCGAAATGACATCGTGTGGATAGAATCTCGCCGTGGCAAGATCAAGGCGGTTCTGGAAACTCAGGGTCGTAATCGTCCACCAAAGGGTTATACCTTTGCTCCATTCTTTGATGAAGGCGTTTTTGTTAACAAGATCTGTATCGATATGACATGTCCTATGTCGAAAGAAACAGATTTCAAAAAAGCTGCTGTTAAAGTTTATAAAGCGTAAATAGAAATAGGTGCCCTGCCAAGTCTGAATAACGAGCCTTGCAGGGCACACTTTTCATCAAACTTAAAAATGAATTCTACTTCTCTTAAAGCACGACGTAAGTTTCTAAAAGGCATTACGCAGAATACTGCGATTGCCGCGACTGGAGGCCTGATCTGGGCATCTTTGTTGCAGAAAGAAGCTCGTGCCACACCTTTTGCCATCAGGCCGCCGGGTGCTTTAAAAGAAGATGACTTTAATGCCAAATGCATTAAGTGCGGGCAATGCGTGACTTCCTGTCCTTATGACACATTAACTCTCGCTAATACCAGTGATCAAATACCGATCGGAACACCTTATTTTATTCCGCGTGATGTGCCCTGTTACATGTGTCCGGATATCCCTTGCATGAATGCTTGCCCAACCGGTGCTTTAACACCTGAACTAGAAACAATAGAAGATTCACGTATGGGCCTGGCAGTTATCGATATTGAAAACTGCCTGTCCTGGTTAGGTTTACGCTGTGAAATCTGTCATCGTGAATGTCCTGTCAAAGGAACAGCTATAACAGTGGAGCATCACCCACGTAAACTCAGCAAACATGCGATGTTTATTCCACTCGTGCACAGCGATGCCTGCACCGGTTGTGGAATTTGTGAAAAAGCCTGCCCCACTGATGAAGCTGCCATTAAAGTTGTTCACCCAAAACTGGTTCAAGGATCTGTCGGTGAACATTATCGTCTGGGCTGGAAATATGACAGCTCTATTACTCAGCAGTACAAACCTGAAGAACTGAAAAAAAATGCTCCAGTTAAAGCAGAGTCAACAGGACTGGACTGGTTAAATACGGGTGAACTGTAATGACTAAAATCAGTTCAACTAAAATGGGGCCAAACGGTAAGCCGGTAAGGCCCTTTGTTATGCCCACGAGCTTTGTTGGAAAACTGGGCGTTTGGAAATACCTGGTTTTGCGTCGGTTTGTACAAATTTCTACCTTATTATTATTTTTTGGTTCGGCTCACTGGGCATGGAATTTTAACGAATTACCCATTATCAGTGGCAACCTGTCCAGCTCAATGCTATTCGGCTTTATTCCACTGGCAGACCCTTTCGCTGTTTTACAGATTTTAGCTTCACAACAATCCCTGTTAACAGAAGTATTAATAGGAGCGCTGATAGTACTAGCCTTTTATTTTGTTGTCGGTGGACGTGTCTGGTGCTCATGGGTTTGCCCGATCAATTTAATCAGTGATCTGGCAGGGAAAATCCGTAAAAAACTGAATATACAAAATGCTCTACAACTCAGTCGAAAATTTCGATATACCATGCTGGCACTAACTCTCATCTTATCTGCGTTGACCGGAGTAGCTGCATTTGAATGGATTAGCCCAATCAGTATTTTTCATCGTGAAATCATATTCGGACTCGGCACAGGTTGGGCTATCTTGCTTGGCATATTTATCTTTGATGCTTTTATTTTAAAAGATGGCTGGTGTGGATATATTTGCCCACTGGGTGCTTTTTACTCTATTGTCGGCAAATTTTCATTGTTGCGCATAAGCTTTGATACCCCTACTTGCACACATTGCGTAGAATGTACAAAAATTTGCCCGGAACCCCAGGTTTTAGATTTAAAACTGGCTTCTAGTAAAGGATACATTTCAGCCGGAGAATGCACTAATTGCGGCCGCTGTATCGGCGTATGCCCAGAAAATACTTTGCAATTTGATATCAAATTGTGGATGACACAAGACTACCAACAACATCTGCTGGCCGAAGAAGCCAGCAGGAACTCTAATAACCCTACTAAAACAGACCTTAGGAGAAAAGCAGCATGAAAATAAATAAGATACTCTTACTGAGCGGACTCGCAGCCATTATATTTGGTTGCAGCCAGAAACAGATGTCAAATTATGTAGACCCGGCCATCATGAACGATATCAACATGGGCTTAAGCCAACTAAGTGTGTTTGATGTTCCCACGCCTCCGGTAAATAAATTTAGTGAAATAGAACCTGGCGAACTGGATCGTTTACCCATCGCCTACTCAACACTTCCACCACAAATTGGTCACGCTATTGAAGAATATATGCCAATAACTATGGAAGATAATGAGTGTATCGACTGTCACGACAGGAGAAAACTATTGAAACGTGAATGGCGAGTAGGTAAAAAATTACCAATGCCTGACAATCATTACGGTAGCTTCAACAAACAGGGCGGCGTAGAAGATGTTGCTGGTGCTCGTTACAACTGCACACAATGTCACGTGGTATTATCTGACGCTCCTCCACTAGTTGAAAATTTATTTTTCAAATAAAGCGTAATTAGCCTGTTTTTTCCTAGCCGCAGCTTAAATATTCTTATTTAAGCTGCGGCATCTACGCTTCTACAGTATGAGTGATTCAATAGACAAGTCTCGCCGTGGATTTTTTACCGGCAAGTTACTCACCCGTGAAGGACGCGAAGAAGTTAAAGTACAGGTAAAACGTCTGGGACTTATTCCGCCCGGCTTAAGACTCAGCATTTCAGCCAGCAACTGTCAGAATTGTGCTGGAAACTGTGAAAAAATCTGTCCTCAAAAAATCATTAAACTCCACCCGGAAACTCATGATTTACAAAGCCAGCCTTATCTCGATTTTGACCAGAATGGCTGTACTTTCTGTAGTGAATGTAACAAGGCTTGTCCAAGCTTTACAGTCGATCCACTACACAGCAGGCCGGAACTGGGAAAAGCTTATCTGGATCAGGAAAAGTGCTATGCATGGCTCAACATTACATGCATGTCATGCATGAACAGCTGCCCGGTAGAACTCATTAAATTTAACAAAAAAAGAAAGCCATCCATCTCAGTCAGAAGCTGTAATGGTTGTGGATCGTGTATAACAAATTGCCCTGCCTCAGCTATTCGCATAAATCCCCCTGCTAACAGTTAATTTCATATTGACTGTTCACGTATAGTCAATATTATGTTTTGTGACGCATAAAACTAAAATCACTCACTAAAGGAAATATTCATGTCTATAGATTTTGCACCCATGCCCGATGATAAAGGTTACTTCGGAGAATACGGCGGACAAGTCATCCCTCCACAGTTAATTGAAATAATGGATGATATTAATGATGCCTATGAAAAAGTACGACAAACGGAAGAATTCCAGCAGGAACTAGCTTCACTGAATGCAGACTATACTGGTCGACCCAGCCCTATTTATTACGCTAAAAGGTTATCTGACAGTATCGGTGGCGCTAAAATATTTTTAAAACGTGAAGATCTGAACCATACCGGTGCACATAAAATCAATCATTGCCTGGGCGAAGCATTGCTCGCCAAACACATGGGTAAAACCAAAGTACTGGCTGAAACCGGAGCTGGTCAACACGGTGTTGCCCTGGCGACAGCCTGCGCACTGGTTGGTATCGAATGTGAAATTCACATGGGTCAGATCGATATTGAAAAAGAACACCCGAATGTCACTAAAATGAAAATCCTGGGCTGTAAACTGGTGCCTGTAACTCGCGGAACTCAAACCTTAAAAGATGCAGTCGACAGCGCATTTGAGGAATACCTTAAAGACCCTGTTAATTCACTTTATGCCATTGGTTCGGTAGTTGGACCCCACCCATTTCCCAGAATGGTACGTGACTTTCAAAGTATTGTCGGGCGTGAAGCACGCGAGCAGTTTCTCGAAAAGCAGGGGAAACTACCCGATATTATTACTGCTTGTGTAGGCGGAGGCTCAAATGCCATTGGTTTATTCACTGCATTTTTAAATGATGAAGATGTAAAGTTAGTTGGAGTAGAGCCTGCAGGAAAAGGACTAGATACCAATGAACATGCAGCCACGTTAACACTAGGAAGCAAAGGCGCTATTCATGGCTTTGAGTGTTACAACCTGCAGGATGATGAAGGCAACCCACTGCCTGTCTACTCTATCGCTTCAGGACTGGATTATCCCGGCGTGGGCCCTCAACACTGTTATTTGAAAGATATCAAACGCGTTGAATACGAAACTGCTGATGATAAAGAATGCCTTGATGCTTTCATGACCTTATCACGACTCGAAGGCATTATCCCAGCTCTGGAATCAGCACATGCTGTTGCATATGCCATGCGCAAAGCAGCAACCATGAGTCCAGACCAAACCATTCTGATTAATCTCTCAGGACGCGGCGATAAAGATGCTGATTTTGTAGCTGATAAACTTGGTCTATAACAACTTAGAGCTGCCGTAAAAATAAATTTACATTTATGGCCATTATTTATTAATTTGGCAATTACTATTAGGGCAAGGCGTGAGGAGGGCGAATAGTGAGCTATTTAACCGACGAGCAACGCAGCCATAATGAGTAAGTGGAACCCCAGAATTATGAATTAATTTTTTAGGCTGCCCTTAAATTCGTGCTGCTTTAATTGCAACCATCGACAAAGTTATGGCCAATATTATTTAAAAAGTTGACGAACCTGTTGACTGAATTGAGCATCCTCCCAGCTAGCAATTCCTTTTATGGTCGCTAGTTGGGTTCCATCCTTTGCTATGAAGATGGTATAGGGCAATACGGGAACTTCTATTTTTTTCCTGTCTTTCTTATTAACTAATAACGGAGGCATTTCAAGCTTCAGCTTTTTAATAAAAAATTTGGCCTGAGCCATACGTTGATCCATGGAAAGAGGAATAACCACTATGTCACTATTATCTTTTTTCCAATCCAGCATTTTCGGCATTTCTTCACGACATGGAATACACCATGCAGCCCAGAAATGCAGAATACGGGGCTTTCCATTAGTGTCTGACACAGAGTGAGTTTTATCTTCACTATCCTGCCAGCTGATATCAGCTAGAGGTTGATTATTACCCATCTGAATTTCAGCAGCCAGACTAAAGGTGCTGATAAATAGTAGCCCCAGACAGGCCATCTGGATCAGCATTTTTTGTCTATGCAACATCATTTTTCCGATTGTAAGTAATCAAATACCTGGTTGAGCTGTTGCTGAGTCAATTTTGGCATACCAATACTCTGCATACGTATTTGCATCGTATTCAACACTATACGCCACTGCTTCGGTTTCAGTCGTTTTGCAGCCGGTGTCTGATGGCAGATATTTGAGCAATTTGTATTAAATATTTGCTGACCTACTTTAATACTTTCGTCATTGGCTGAAGTTTCTGCCAGAGTAGTACAGCCATAAAAAATCAGCATTAGAGTAATGAGCCGTTTAATCATGGCAGCTGCAGCTCCAGAATTTCAGCCAGTGCAGTACCCGTTCGATAATCTTCATTCAATAGAATTGTCCCATCATTATCAATAACGACTACAGACCCCATTGCAGCATTTAACTGATCAAATAATTGCTGATCTTCATCTGCCAGAATTGTAAAAACTGAATTAGAATAACCATTTGCCTCGGCCGAGGCTCGAGTAATAGAAACACTGCCCGAAACATAGTCAACCAACGCATAAACAACGGTACCTCGTCCACTAAACTGCGGAATAATGAAGTTATGGATATGGTCGGTGTGAGACAGGCAAACCGGACACCACATAGTAAAATAGAGAACAATCACATCAGCAGGGGTGGTTCCACCGTTCAGGTGCTCTGACAGGGTAAAGTCATTGTTCTCGGTATCTATAATAGTAAAATCAGATAATATTTGACCAGGCATGTTACCTATTGAACCATCAACAACATCTTCCCTCTGATCACTACTAGAAGGTTTCAAATCATCTGTTATTTCACTACAGGCTGTTAAAAATACCAGACTTGCAAACAACAAAAACTGTTTAACGTAAGACATGACTCACCCCCACAGTTATTACATCGGTGGCTGGAAAGTTATAACCCCAGCCATCCTCTGTTGGAGAATGACTCCAGCTTAATTTGGTAACCCAGTCTCTGCTATGTGTGGCCCAGGCCAGAGTCAAAGCCATGGATTTTTTTCTAAAACCGGAAGTCGGGTCGGTGATACCATCAATTTCTGACTTATCTTCTTTCAGGTAGGAATAGGCAAAAGTAGTGGTGATAGAATTCATCTCATCAGTAAAATGGGTATATCCAAAGGTGAGAGTTGAACTGAAACGATCTCCTAATTTTTTATCATAAGGCTCAACATAGGTGCCATATTCACGATTAATTGGCCTTTCAAGGTATTTACCATAATTAGCACTAAAGCTGGCATTCCAGGGATAGATGGTTTTATCAATCAATACCGATGCATCGAAACGGTAGAAACCTCTTCCAGTTATATCAAAATTATCCTGTACATCGCCATAAGGTGAAATACCTGTAGGCAAGTTCAGTGTTCCCCCCCAGTAAATGGCGGGCATCAAATCTGCCCAGGTATTCACTTCCCAAACACAGGCAATCTTGTCAAAGGCTTCATACCAGACCGATACACTGGAATCTCCAATGCCATTGGTGTCGCGTTGCAATTTAGAGTATTGATTCTTGTTCCAGGTATATGGCAAGGAGGCAGATACCTGCCAGCGCGGTGCCAGACGATGGGCATAACCGAAATTCAAACGATACTGATTAAGATCAGAACCCTGAGGATCAGCAACCCAGTCACCATTATTATCCCAGAAGCCATTATAGTGCTCATAGCTTGTCGATAAATCCAGCATAGCCCGGGAGAACTTTGGCAGTATAAGCCCTGAACCTGAACCACCTCCACAACATGAAGCAGCCCAGGCTGAAGAATTAACCAGTAGTTGTACTGCACTTAAAAAAAGCACAGCACTCATAAACTTTAAAATTAGTTTCATAACAGCACCAACAAACCTTACATGCTCATACTGCTTCCCGGAGTCACTGTAAACCGGGCATAACCATTGTCACTATCAGCTACTGCACCTCCGATAGTATTACTGTATTGCACTCCATTAATATCCATACGAACATAAATAATTCCTTCAGAACCATTGGTCAAACCCGCAATACCAGTTGCAGTCCAGTAACCATCATCAGTACTTTCAGCAGTGACCCAGCTATCAACATCATCGGGAGTAGTTGTCATCTGTACGGTCATAGTAGAAATAGTCAGGTCATCAATCATGTCACTACCAGAGTCCAGTGTGACATTCTCATACACAGCCTGATAACTCATCATGCTTTCTTCAGCTGCAATAAATATCTCAAAAGTATGATTATCATCCATGCCTGTCAGCTCAGATTTAAACAGGCTATAAGGACGAACAGCTGGCATTCCCATCATATTGGCAATTGTATCGTCACTATTTTTCAGCGTAGTACGAACCGTATCACCCATTGCCATCATAACGGACGGGTAGAAATGAGCCATTTCACCTCCTTCCATTGTCATTGCACCATTGTCCATAACCATCGTGCCACCAATCATGATGTTCAGATCCCAATAACCCATAGATCCACCATCCATCATTTCAGACTCCATGATATAAAACAGTGTACAGTTGTACGTTCCGGCAAAGTCATTATCTTCAGTACATCCATCAACAGGAGTAGAATGCATCATCGATTCCATATACATCATAGGCATCAGAGTAATGCTTTTCCCGCTTTGAACTAAACTACCTTCAAGATTGGTTAGCCTGATTTGAAACTGGCTCTTACCATCCATTGCATCCAGATCAGATAAAAATTCTACTCTATAGTTTTCCGTAAGAACCGTTGAGCCAAAGATCAGATTATTCTCAAGTCCGGTAACATCATTCCCTCCTTCATGGAAACCCATTAATGCAGCAGCAAACTGGCTTTTAATTTCTGCAGGTAAAGTAGTTGAAGCTGCACCAAAAGTAATTGCAACAGATTCATCTTCACCATCAAGACTACCATCAGAAAGATCCAGAGCCAGAGCAGTTAAAAGACTAAACTGCTCGGTAGTAGCGAGTCCAAGATTTGCAGTCAATTGACTAAAAGCTGCTGCTCTTATACCTGCTAAAAGTTCAGATTCACTGGAACCATCAACCGGGTCAGTAGCATCAGTAGGTTCAACAGTCGTATCCGGAATATAACCAAACCCATCAAGATATGCATCCTGAGCCATAGTCATTGTCATGTTATGAGTAGCAATCAATTGCTGGATAATACTACTGCCAGGTGTCGCATGAATGCTGTCACCATTGCTTAAAGTGCCGCCAGCCACATAGGCAGATAGAGTGCCAGCTGAGACTGGGTCTCCTCCAGCCACTTCGTCAATATAAGTACCGCCGTTACAGGTCAAAATCAGATCATTTTCCAGCTCGCTGCTCGGTACGTTAGTAACATAAACTCCTTCAGCCCCCGACATAAATGGTCCAGCTATAACTGTACCCGCGGTATTTTGAATTTCACAACTGGCATTACTAACGTATGAAGCAAACACAGACCCGGTTATCGAAGATGTGGAAACACCTCCATCATCAGAACCGCCTCCGCCTCCACCGCAACCTGAAATAGCCAGAGAAGTGGTCATCACTAAAGCCAGGGTATAACGAACAAACGTAGGGTAATTTAATTTTGACAAAATAATTCTCCGGGTAATATATCTGTCGGATTATAAATAATGAGGTGCAGCGTGAACATGTGACAAATTGTCACATGCCTTTATCAAGCATGAGTAAAACTATGGATAAAAAGTATTTCCTGATTACCCCTGAGAGTCAGTCAATTTAACTCAAAAAATTGTCTCACCACAGAGGGTGCAAAGGTGCGCAGAGGAATAAATGGTTTTAATGGCATAGATAGCTAAAGCTTAGTAGTAATCAGAAAGTATTTTATATGCAATATCAGGCTACAGCACTATTTAATATAATCAACCCCGATATCACGGCTCAATTTATCGTGGTAGTACTTATATTTCAATTGCGTCTCAATTCCATGGCAATCTACACAGAAAGTTCCTTTAACACCTTTTAGTCTCAGAAAACTATTTAAAACATTTCCAACCTTATTTTTGTTATCTATAACATCCACATGAGTATTTGTAATTTTACTTCCGACCTCCCAATGATGTGGTTCATGGCATGTAATACAGGCAATTGAACCGAACTCTGACACCTTTTCCTGATCATTCAATAATGGCATAACCTTGGGATCTGATCGCAATATCAGATCTTTTTGAGGGTGATCAAAATATTTTACTATTGACTCCTTTGCACTGCCTTTTTCACGGTGGCAATCAAGACAAAGTTGATCTCTTTTAAAAATATTCTCCTCACCTTCATGAGTCGACCCGGTAACTGCAAATAAATAATTATCAGCTATTTCTCCTCGATGCATACTATGGCAACTTCCGCAAACACCAGACTGCTGAGGTAACTGTTCATATTTATTTAAACTTTTATCTGCCGTTATGCGTAAGTCATGGTCTGAATAAATGACGGCATTGTTTCCTTCATGACATTGACTGCAAAGCTCTCCATTTTTATATTCTTCATGTAACACAGGGGTACCGGGTTCTCCGCCATGCACACTATGACAACTCAGACAAGTTACTCTGGTCACTTCCTTTCCAGCAATTTCAACAGGATTCTCAAGCTCTACATTGACGACGTGAACCCCTTTATCTCTAGCTTTATTTTCATCTTCAGCATGATGGCGTTGATGACAGCTTGAACAAAGCTTTTCTATACTCTCTGGACTTTGAATTAACAGCGCTGATTTCTCACTCCCATTATGAACTGAGTGGCAAACCTGACAGGTGACTTGTTTGATTTTTTTACCATCAATTTCAACGGCTTCATCCATTTCTATATTAACGGGATGGATTCCTTTTTCTCTTGCCTGTTTTTTATTCTCACTGTGCAAATTTTCATGACAGGATTTACAAAGTTCATGACTGTTAAATCCAGATATTAATAATGATTTACTTTCTGCTCCATGAATTTGATGACAACTTTGACACAGCATCTGTTGTTGAGATCCAGTACTGGCACCTGCATTCTTTAGCTCACTGGGTAAACCTTTATGTAACTTTTCAATGCTGGTATAACCCTTTGAGTTTTCATCAGGAGCTTGCTTTAACAAAATACCCACAGGGTGGTTTACTCCGGTTAAGGGAAACTCATCATCAACAGCACTACTCAACTTTGATTCATGACATTTCTGACATAAATCTCCCTCATTATTTAATACCCGCAACCATGGATTAGCATGGGATTCATATAAAGTATCCGCTTCATCAATTCCTGATGTATGGGGAGTATGACAACTTCCACAGGATAATTGTTTACCGGCTAACAACGGAAACTGTTCGGGTATTTTATCCTGACGTTCTGTTAATTTATTTTCTTCTCTTCTATGATGAATATCTGGGTGTTGTTCACCTCGACCTATAACACGCCGAGAATCAATAACCGCTCCATGATGACAGCTATAACACATATTTTGGCTAGCTACAGGAAGCACACCATCTTGCTCTTTCTGTTCAGAGTGAGTGGCTTCTGCCCATGAAAAATGGCATATATCACAATTTTTCCGTGATGTTTTATTTTGCTCAGAACCAAATTTATCTGCTATTAAAACACCACTTCTGTTAAGCGGAGCTATAATTTTTTTTACTGTATTATTAATAGCATCAACAATATACAGATGACCTTTATGCCAGTTTAAACCAACAGGTGATTTAAAGTTAACGGCTGTTTTACCATCAACCGATAGTAAGCCCATAAATCGACCATTATTGAAAATAGAAATCGTTCCGAGATAACTATTACTGACAAACAGACGACCATCTTCTGAAAAAGTTATTCCATTGGGCCGATACAGTTCACCAGTCGCCAGGCCAAATCTTGATATCTGCGTAAAGTATTTTCCCTTACGATTAAATACTTGCACACGACCATTTAATACATCAACCACATGCAGATAACCATCTCTATCAACAGATATATGAAATGGAAACTGGAACTCAGATTTTAGCTCTCCCCGCTTACCCCAGCAGGATGCTGCTTTTTTTGTTATCAGATCAGTTTGGCATAACTGATGATTTTTTCTATCACTCCAGGTTATCACATCATCCTGAACAACCAGTCCAACCGGTTCCGGTAACCCGGTATTTTTATTCTGAGTAACTAATGGAATATTTTTTACAAACCATCCACGCAATTCAAAAACAGCAATTCGATGATTAGCAGTATCGGCAATATACACATGGTTATCTTCAATAGCTAAAGCCATGGGTAAGTTCAATTCCCCTGCTCCACTACCCTGCTTACCAAAGGTATATATTCTTTTACCCTGAGCTGAAAGTACAACTACACGGTGCTGAGCTCCATCCAGTACAAAAAGCCTGCCATCCTCAGAAACGGCAATATCTGTGGGTTGATTAAAGCCAGATCGAAAACTTTTAACTTGCTCTGCCTGGCCTTCACTGCCTTCGACTGTCTGCACCATTAGCATTAATAAAAATAATGCTAATAGCAGATTTATTTTTGATAGTAAAACCGGAGCAGTCATTTCTACCTCAGTAGATCACTCATTTTCAATCGATCGGTATCTTTTTTATATCGACTAAAAAACTGAGCAATTTTGTTACTGGTAATTGAATGACTTTGTTTTTCATTTGCTCCAAGTAATTTAAAATCTAATACCTTCTGATTTTCACTATGGCATTTATCACAACTTAGTCCTTTCTTATTTAGTGGCTTGTGTAAATTAGCTTTGAGTCGAGCTTTATCTTCAATAGAAAACGTTTTCCACTTATTTTCTACTTCCCTGGAGAATTTTTCATCCTTAAAAACCAGCATCCTTTGATCATTATTAATAGGAATAATTCGAGCACCAGGTCGAGGCAAAATTGAAACTTTTACTTTTTCAGCCTCAGTATGAACAGAGCTATAAACATCAATTACCTGTCCAGCATTCGGGTATCCATATGCAAGCCATTTATATTTCAGTTTCATACCTTCATCTTTCAGATGACAGGTTTCACAGCTAATATAATTAGTATGCATATTTAGAAAACTTCGATTTCGTTGATTCACCTGATGTGGTTTTTCAAGGTGACAGTTCTGGCAGAATGGTTGTTTAAGTTTATTCTCAGTTTCTTTTTTATGGTGAAAAGGATTAACAGAAAGATTCTTTTTAAGCTTTATCTCTTTATGTTCCCTGAGTTGCTTTAAAGCGTCTGCTACATTTTTATCTGTAACATTTTTACCATCTACCAGTTCAATAAATAAATTATCAGCAGTTACCGACAAACTGAGTAACAGGCAAAAACTTAACATTATTAATTTAATCATCAGTTTTCTCGCTTGAATCAGAATCTTTTTCAACATTATCCTGAGAGCTTAGAGCTGTTTTTTTACCCTGTCTTTTTTTACCTGGAGTCCGACCTAAAACTTTTTTCTGGAAATGATCGCCTCCCACTACGGCATAAATGACATTTTTCTTTTTGCCAAATATTTTCCATAAAATAGTGCCTCCACCTAAAATAATAAGCACCGGTAAAAGTGCTGCCAGGGCTTTTACCCAGTTTGACTCCATTCTGGATTGATCGAGTGGAGAGTCAGGATTTAACAGTGGGATAATATCAATATCGTGTAAATCTGTTTTTACAAAACCAATATTTAACGGGTTGATAGCAAAACCATGGCAACCTGAGGCAGCACAGGTTTTTGCCAAATTTTCAGGATGTGTGGAGGCTTCAGGATCATTGTGTCTTTTAACACCATGACTAAAGCCGTCCGGTGCATGACAATCAATACATGAAGCACCTTCTTCTACCCCTGACTTTAATAGTCGACCATGTAAACTCATTTCATAACTATCACTCGCCAGTACAAATCTGGGCCCAACCAGATTTTTTTCACCTGTTTGTTTATCTTCAATTTCTACTTTTACCATACGTTCATGATCTGCATGACAGTCATTGCACATTTTATTTTTATCATTTTTACCCCAGCGAGAACCTATAAAACGCCGTAATATATGCCCACCAAATTGATTCAACCAAACTTCACCCTGATGACAGTTTCCACACTCTGTATCCAGATGAGCAAAGGAATCCTTAAACTTGGGCATATCTTTCTGGCTGATGAATAACTCATTGGTATGACAACTGCGACAGGAAGGATATACATCCAGAGATTCTTCAAGGCGATTGCCACCGGTTAATCCTTTAGTCCAACCATTACCATGTGCAGATTGCTGAAATTCTTCCACTACTTTTTTATGTGTATAGGCTTCTTTTCCTGAGGGTTCTTCCACGTGACAGGATTCTGCACAATCGACTTCACCATTTTCAACTTTATGTGGAAAATATTGAATTTCACGGTGACAATCTTTGCAGGGAACACTGCCATGCAATGAACTAAAATAATGTGACTTATCAATAGATGAGTTTCGTAAAACACCATTTTCATCAATGTACTCAAGCCCCTTCAAAGCATGACAGCTAAAACAGCCATCAGGATCAGGATGGCGCTCTGCAGCGTCCACCTGAGTAACAACTATCATCAGCAGGATAAGACCAAAAATCACACCTATAACTACTCGCTGCCAGCTACTAACTTTCCAGCCTTTCTTTTTTAAATCATGAACTGCTTTCCATTCAGGATGCGGGAAATAATCAGCACCCTTCTTTTTACGCTTTGGCTCAACAGCTCGTGGAACCGCAACCCAGTCAATAGCATGCCAGTCACACACATCAACGCATTCATGACAGGACATACAGGAGTGCTGATCAACAACCGCTATCTTATCGATCATTTTGATGGCACCTGTCATGCAATTTCGTGCACAGATATTACAACCTGTGCAACGACTACGTTCAACACGAATATGACGGGTAAAACGGAACATAGATCCCAGTCGATTGACCAACCCGTCAATGGCTCCAACAGGGCAAAGAAACTGGCAGTAAGCACGACCTTTAACCGCAAAAAAACCTAACAGGAATAACAGCGCCAGGTTGACCAGCCCAACAGCAGAAAGGATAAAAGCAATACCCATGAAATCACCGCTGAAAGCCTGAAATATTCGAGGCACCGTTACAAAATTACACAGCGTACAGGCACTGATTCCAAGCATCGGCATCAACACCAGATAGACACTAAAATACCCATAACGAATCGGCACCTGAGGTAAACCACGAAACTCAATTTTCCAGCGATCTGGAATCATTCGACTAACCAGCTCAGGAAAACCACCCATAGGACATATATAACCACACCACATACGCCCAAAAAAGAAACTGGTAACCAATATGAGGCTCAACGCAATAACACCTATCCAGGCAACACTCATCTGGTTTCCCAGGTCCTCCAGCGTCATACCGGGGAAATAAAGAAAAAATCTGCGTACACAAACCTTACCGCATAAATCAGGATTACCGACAAGGCTCGGTAAAAACACCCACGGCGCAAGAATGGCAAAACAGGCAAGTATAATAATGAAATACCTGTATTTCTGGCCATTGGGTATTGCTACTATCTGGCTAATTAATTTCATAACATCTATAAATCAAATTTGTGGCAAACCAGACACAATGTGCCATCTTTTGCGGGTAGTCTTAATAACACTTCATACTTGATGCGCTGATATGAAAGCTCTATTTCTTGTCCACTATGCTCTGCTAATTTTTTCAACCGTGATTTTTTATCTTCCTGCACTATGTTATTCCAGGCATGTTTTTCATAACCAATGCCTAACTCAAGGTCTCTATCCTGTACCTGTTTACCTGCTGCTTTATGCATATCCAGAACACCCTTTTCATGCACAGCATGGCAGCTTATACAGGTAATTAATTTTCCATTCAGTGGAATGCTCACCTGATGTTTACGTTCATATTTTTTAATCCGTTCTAACATGTCATCATCAACTTCCAGCAAATGATTATTAGCATTAAGATGAGGTGTTTTTAAATGACAGCCGAGGCAGAGTTTCTGTGGAAGTAATCTAAATTCGAAATCCTCACGAACATATTCTTCTTCGGGATCAGGGGTTTCTACATGGCAAAATTTACACTGCTGTTTTTTTAATTCACCCTTATCATCAAGAAGCCGGTGTATATTTTCCCTCTGGTTTGATTCTCTATCATGACATTGATAACAGAAATCAGTTATCTGTTGATAGGGTCCCTGCCTGAAAAAATCATCAGCATCTCTATCTACTTCATCAAATGGAGTTTCTTCAATATTTTTCACGTCATGACAAGTTTTACAATCAATCTGGCCCTTTTTATTTAAAGGAAACTTTTCAGGTACTGTCATTGACTCAGGTACATTTATATCGACCACATGATGTAATGGTGGAAGTTTGACTTCTGCATGGGAAGCCATTGAGACAAGCAAACATAAAAAAAATATTATTCTCATGATCACATGCCTGCCTGCACTGCTTCGCCATGACTATGGCATAACTGACAGTTACCCGCTATTTCATGCAATCCGGAAAGTCCATTCCCAACATCCAGTTCTGCTTCATCCAGCAATACATCCATCTGATGGCACATGACACATAACTCAGCATTATTACCGGAAGCATTATCGATACTATATGGTTTGATCCTGATTTCAGGGTCAAGCTTACTCAGACCCTTTTTAGAATCATCAATAATCAGACCCGTATTATCAGTACCATGCATAACATGGCAGTCAGTGCATTCAACAAAACTATCGTATCTATAACCTTCTCGCAGACCGGCATAACTTCTTTCACCTGTACCTGCTTTCTCACCATGTTTATCAACATATTTATAATTATCAGCCATAGCGATCAGCGGGTTTTCATAATCAACATCCATCTCAAAACCTGTTTGCTGATGGTCTCGGTTATGACAGCGCAAACAAAAGTCAGAGCTTGAAGTGTAGGACGTATAAAGTTGCCTGGAGTCTTTAAGTCGGGTTAAATCGCGATTAGGATCAAAGTCACCATTCATGTCTGAAGCCAAATGACACTCCACACACTGCTCATCTTTTAAAGCTTCAGTGCTTTCTGAATCGAAGGTATGACTGTGTTTACCTTCAGCAATTGGCATTTCAGCTAAATCAGTGCTGTTATGACAAACTAAACATTTTCTAGGTTCAGACGAGCCATTACTACCATGACACCCGGTACAACTATCATAACCCTTGCTTTGAACAATGGACCTAATGGAATCAGCCTGCTGGTGAATTGAATTTAGCACATGACAACCATCACATTCAGCTAAGCCCCATGCCGACCCTTCTCCTCCATGAGACTCTGTTAATATCAGGTTGCCACTTTCAGACGATACTGTTTCGACTTTGTCTGAATTATTGCAAGCAGTCAGCAATACACTCAGAACTAAAAACAAACACTTCAAGATTCTCATCGAGAACCACCCCGATGACAATCAGCACAATAACCCGCATTGTGACAGCGTGAACAGGAGTAAGCATTCATACGTGCATCTATACCGTGGGTATTGATATAAGCTAATTTATGCTGACGGTGTGTTGACCTGTCACGTTTAAAATGACAGTCAGTGCAAAAAGACAACTTCAGATGGCATGTCTGACATTCTCCATTGTCCAGCCAGGAATCTTCTGCATGCTGGTTGATATAGTCAAAATCATGATTATCAGGCCATATAACCGTGGGATCATTATGACAAAGAACGCATTCAAAAGGTGCTTTCTGTTTATCCAAATGACAGTCATGACAAATTGCTTCCAGCGGTTCATTGGAAATCGTTGTAATTGATTTAACCAGCTCAGAATTAACAAGCTTATTTCTATTAAAAGAATGACATAGCAAACAGGGGTCTCCTTCCTTCTGCATTACTTCCATGTGTGCATTATGGGGATAAAAAATATCGGCACGATCATGCCTTTTTTGCCACCAGGATTTGTCTTCCAGTTTATTGATAGTATCAGATGCATTTCCTGCATGAGACATCAACATTAAAAATATCAACATTGGAATAGAACAAATAAGCTTTAGATTATTCATCAAACCAACCCTTAGCCCGGTCATCAAAACGGTAGCTCAATTTTAGTCCAAACAGATATTCATCATCGACATGACTATTCCATACTCTGGAAACAAAAAAAGTAAAATACAAATCAGAACGAATCATTTGTTGAAAATCTGCTTCAATGGCCACAGCCTGATTATTGCCACTCAACCATTTCTGTTGATGCTGAATAGCTGCACTAAATCTTGATGTAATTAATGGTGAGAATGAATAATTCGTCTCACCATATATTGATAAAGCACTATCTTTATCCAGTTTAAGAAAATCCACCTGAGCCAGGTATTCGGTTCCAGAGTATTTATTTAAATCCAGACCCAGTGTTAATCCATAGCCATTTTCACCATGTTCTCGTAAAACTGTGCGGCCCCTGGTACTCCAGCTCATTGTAGAACTGGAACTAAAAAAATAACTAGCAGCTAACGATGTTTGTCTTCCTTTCACATAAACTGAATAAAACTGTTCTCTAAATGATAATTCAGGATCATCAAGAGAAAAGGTTTCATAGTCAATTTGCAAACGCTTGTTTTTTTCTAAATCACCATAGAATTTAAATTGAAGCTGTTCAGTACTGTCTTTACTGGTCAGATAGCTGCCATTAAAATCAATACCAAAATTCAGAAAGATACTATTAGTTATTTCTCCTGAACTACTCAGCCCCCAGTTCAGACGAGTTTCGTGCTGTTTAGTTTCAAGCATTTCATCTTCCAGTCGCTGCCAACCAATTCGTGCTTCAGAAGTTTTGAATAAAATATCAGAGGATAACCGGGGAAGTTTGATAGCTGAAAAATAAATATCAAATCCATACAGTGCTTCACCGCTTACGACGGCATAGTCATCAATTCTGGAGGGATTTCCTGCATACATCTTTAGCAGAAAATCATCATTATTTGAATTTAGTACCGCACCATCCAGGGTATAGAAGCCTAAACTATCTGCACGTTCAAAACGGCCCAATTTATAAGCTGAGAGTAGCCCATCCAGTTTTTTTGAAAAATACATCTGGTACACATTTGCTTCGTTTTCATCATCCTGACGTAATGCAAAACTTAATCCCGACTCAACACCATTAGCATCATCAACAAAACGAATATCGGCATACTCTTCGATAAACCCCATTGAATTATTAAAGTGGGTGTCTGTTTGAACACGCCCATCCACTTGCCCATAAAATCCGGCATTTACAACGCCTGATATTGATGACAACAATATCAGTAAAAAAGAACGGGAAAGGATTTTCTAAATCCTTTTATGCGGAGTACTGCTGAGCTCTTCCTGATCACCTTTTTTCATGACAGCCCAGGATACCAGGGCAATAAGAGCAACCGCACAACTACCACAGGTATTACAGTGACCTTCCCTGGTCACTGTACAATTTGTAGACATCGCTATATGAGTCACGGCCAATGAAGCACCGGCAGCCCAGGGTGCCAATTGCTTCAATCGACCGAGATTTTTTGACTTAATATCCATCTTTATTTTCTGATAGAAAATAATTCTATATTTCTAACAACGGCCAGTAACAGCCCAAACATCAGGAACAGGTAACCCAGGCTTCCACCACCACCACTACTACTATCGGAATCATCACTATCATCAACCGGTATTGTAGAACTGGTATCAGCTACTTCAGTTGCAGTGTAGAAACTGAAATGAGTCGTTTGAAAAACAATATAGCCAGCTTCCATATCAGTTTTAGCCCGTACAATTAAAATATCAGCAGGGTTAATAAGTGACCATGTTTCCCCATCGGTCGATGTAATAATATTGATTTTATCTGCATCACTACTACTTCCACTATAAGGCAGTTTTACCAATACAGAAGAATTGAATGATGTCTGTTTTTCACCAGAAGGTTTATTGAACTGCAAAGAGAAAACTTCTGCCCCGGCAACCAGATCACCAAGCCCGGCTGCTGCTGCATTAGCACCCGTATCATCATCAGCAATACTGACCTGAAGCGTGTAATCTGCAAAATCTTCATCATCAGAAATGACGATGACATCACGAATAGAGTAATCGCCCTGACGAGACTGGAACAGAAATGCATTGGTGTTTCTTAACTGGGCTGCCAGTTGAGTCACATCGTCAGCATTTGATATTCCGGCTGAAGCCATGGCCTGATCAATCAACTGAGTGACTGTATATGATTGAGCTGCCGCAGTGGCTGCTGTGGCTACTGCAGATCTCAAAGCTGTCATCGATGGGTCAACAGTACTGTAGGCAAGAATATCAGAAACATTGGCTCTTACTGTTGCCTGACCATCTTCATCAACAACTGCATTACCATCTTCATCGACAACCATTTTCATGTAAGGATAATCGAATACAATAATGCCATCAGTCACAAGTTTTGGATCAATAATAGTGGCTACTTCATAACTGTTATTTTCACCAAAAATTCCATCATCAGAAACCAGGGCACTGATAGTTGTTCCATCCTGTTTGTAGTTATGACACTCTTCACACTGCACCGAGGAAACGGCAGGACGGGGATTATGAGAGATAAGATACTGATTAGGCTCTGACCAGACCAGAACAGCATCCGGATTTTCTATTCCATTACTTTTAAATACCTTGTCATAAGCCATTTTTAACCCAGCAAAACCTTCATAATCAGCAGGATCATTATAACGGAAGCTGCCGTGAGAAATTCTACCACCCACTTCTGCCAGGGTTTCACCCGTTTCAGGGTCAAAGATAGCTCCTCCTGTTACATTACCTTCATCATCTTTAATTTCACGAAAAACGCTGTTGCGTTGTGTCTGGTCTAATACCATTCCAGTATTATTATCTTTCCAGAAGTAACGGGGTTTAGGCTTATAGGGAACGATAGTTTGTTTGCCGTTCTCTGCCTCACGATAGCGAAACATCGGTTCGAATTCTGTCCCTCTGACAGCTTTATCGGTGATATGACAGGCCTGACAACTGACTACATCCAGATGGGCTTTGGTGATTTTTTCAACTTCACTAGCAGGTTGTCCACTCATGTCTCCACTGAGTTTCCACAGTGTTTCATGAGCCGCTTGCATATTGGTTTCCCCAGATGGATTAGCCTGTACTGCCAACGTTGGATCTGAGTTGTCATGACAATACTCACAGGATTTAGCATTCGGGTTGTAATCAAGGTCATTACGCACATCCATATCAGAGTTTCCTTTCAGAAAATCATGACTGGCATTCATATCTGCACTGGCTGAAAGAGGGTTATAATAATTTCGAGAGTGACATACATTACAATTTTCAATGGTACGAGACTCACCATTGGCCTCTGTCCATATTTTACCTTTATGCACATCATCCTGATAATCTTCAACAATAAGTCCGTCATCATCAAGATCAGCCTCGGCATTTTCACCAAAACCATAAAAACCACGACGGGAATTACTGGTTCTATGACAGGCCATGCAATTGTCATTGGCTGAGAAACGTAACATGGGAATGGCAACCTTTCTCTCTTCAGGAGTGTCACCGTCAACAAAGGCATCTGCATTCCAGTTAATGATTGGTTCACCGGTCGTTTCATCAAACACTACTTCCGTATCCGAAATCTCACCATCTTTGGGCATTTCCATACCATGATCACTTGTTACCATATCTTCACGTTCAAAAGATAACAATGTCCGGTCATCCCCTTCAACACCCTCTATATTCAGGTTCAAAACTTCAAGGATTGCCGTATTGGATTCGCGAAAATGCCCCTGATCAATCAACACACCACGTCTGACATTACTGGCCATTCTCGATGCACTTCTAGTTTCTATCTCAGAATCCATCACCACAAGATTAGTCAGGTCAGCGTGACATTTGAAACAGTCATTTTCAACAACACCTGATTTTTTCCAGTCCCATTGACTAACCACATCAGAATCAACGTGATGATTATTCTCATCCGTTCCACGGTTGTAATAGTCACCATCGAACTCAGTCACGGTTGAAGGATCAGTCTCATCATAACGATTTCCATTACGATCCTTCTCCATCCAGCCACCACCAGAATGGCAACTTTCACAACGCATAATCAATCCAGCACTACCATGATCACCAAAGTCATTGGCACTGCTGTTAGATTTTTTAGCCAGAGAGTCAGGATTATTACTACCCATGCAGTTATAACCTCCGTAATAACCGGGACCAACCAGATTGCTAAGACCTATCTTGGCACCAAAATCGTCGCTGGTTTCATCACGCCCCTGCTCAATATGAAAAGCATGAGTAATTTTTTCATAGTCATGACAGGAACCTCCACAGCTTTCTTTTGGGCTATAGGCTTTGCCACTATCCAGCACATGATTCCCATCCTCATCATACAAAGGAATAGCAATATGAAGAGATGGTTCATCATAGACATTTGCCTGTGCAGGCCCTGTCAAAGCGAATAAAAGCCCCCCTAAAACAAGGCTGGCTAATGCTCTGCCCCGACTACTTTGATGTAATTTCATTCTGGTTGATATCATTTTTATACCTCTCATATTCATATTTTTTATACTCAGGCTTAGCTGCAAATAAAATAGATGCTCTCAGCACTGACTAAATTTAGTTGGTGGCATTATCTAAAAATTCTTTTTAAACTGGAATGCGGCAAATTGTCACAGGCAGTAGAATTCACTCTTTTTTATCCAAGACTAACTAGGCATGTTAAGGGCTTACCCGTATAATCACGCCCATGACTGAATACCTGTTAATCCTCATCAGCACCATATTTGTGAATAATATTGTGCTGGTAAAATTTCTTGGCCTTTGCCCTTTCATGGGGGTTTCTCGTAAAGTAGAAACCGCTATCGGCATGAGTGCGGCCACAACCTTTGTTTTAACGCTATCAGCTGTTCTCAGTTATATTGTTAACAACTGGGTTCTCGCCCCTCTTGACCTGGAATTTTTACGTACCATTGCATTTATCATTACGATTGCAGCCGTGGTTAATTTCACCGAAATGGTGGTGCATAAAACCAGCCCTCTATTGCATAATGTTCTGGGGATTTTTCTTCCTTTGATCACCACCAATTGCGCTGTTCTCGGTGTGGCTTTATTAAATATTCAGGAAGATCATACATTTCTGGAATCGGCTTTTTATGGATTTGGAGCCGCAGTCGGATTCTCCATGGTACTCATCCTGTTTGCAGCCATGCGTGAACGCATCAATGTTGCCGATGTGCCTGCTCCATTTCAGGGTGCAGCCATTGGCCTGATTACTGCGGGCCTGATGTCTCTGGCCTTTATGGGTCTGGGTGGACTGGTTAAAGTATAGTGCCCCTTCTATTATGCTAATTTTAATCGCTGTTTTAACGCTGAGTTTTATAGCCGGAAGCTTTGGCCTGATCCTGGGTTATGCCGCTATTCGCTTCAAGGTGGAAGGCAACCCGATAGTCGATCAAATTGATGCCATCCTTCCACAAACACAGTGTGGTCAATGTGGTTTTGCCGGCTGTCGTCCTTATGCCGAAGCAATTTCCAAAGAAGAAGCTCCCATCAACCAGTGTCCACCGGGTGGTGAATCGACCATTGTCGCTCTGGCCGATTTACTCGATGTAGAGATTCTGGAACTGAATGAAGAAAATGGGGCGCACAGTGAAATCCCATTAGTCGCAATCATCGATGAAATGAACTGTATCGGTTGCACATTATGCATTCAGGCTTGCCCGGTTGATGCTATTTTAGGCTCAGCTAAACACATGCACACCATAATCGAAGATGAATGTACGGGCTGTGAGCTTTGCCTTCCACCCTGCCCGGTAGATTGCATCGACATGGTTCCCATTAAACAAACTCTGGCAGACTGGAAATGGCCTGCCCCCGAAACATTATCCGGTAATCAGCATGCCTAATAGTGTTTACTCTTTCCACGGTGGTTTACATCTTGATGATCATAAAAGTGAATCACTAACCCAGCCATTGCAAATTGCCAGCTTTGCCGATGAGTTAATTCTAAAAGTAAGTCAACATATCGGTGAACCCAATACGCCTGTTGTGACTATAGGTGACAGGGTAAAACGCGGACAACTACTGGCTGAATCATCAGCATTAGTCAGTGCTCCGGTACATGCCCCGACTTCAGGCACAATCAAAGCTATTGAAAACCGATCTATCGCTCATGCTTCAGGTCAGAAAGCAGAATGTTTTATTATAGTTCCAGACGGTAAAGATGAAGCTATAGACGTTGAAATAAGATCAGCAGAATCTACAGCTTTAGATAAGGCTGCTTTATTAGATCAAATTCGCTCTGCCGGCATCGTTGGGTTAGGTGGCGCTGTATTTCCAACAGCCGCCAAGCTGACAACTGCAAATCAACATGGCATTAAAACACTCATCATCAATGGTGCTGAATGTGAACCTTACATAACCTGCGATGATTTATTAATGCAGAATTATGCGTCCATCATCTTTAAAGGCATATCTTACTTACAGGCTATTTTACAGCCTGAAAAAACCATCATCGGAATAGAAGACAATAAACCTGCAGCAATTAAAGCAATGCAACAAGCTTTAACCGAGTCCAGCTTAAGCAATATCACAGTCACCAGTATTCCAACGCTTTACCCTTCCGGGGGCGAAAAGCAGCTCATCAAACTGCTGACCGGGTTTGAAGTACACAGTAGCCAGCTGTCATTTGAAATTGGCATTCTCTGTCAAAATGTAGGAACCTGCGCTGCCATCTCTCAGGCTATAGATAAATCCCGACCACTCACATCACGGGTCGTTACTGTTACCGGCCCCGGGATCAAAAATCCTGGAAACTGGTTCACCCCTTTAGGAACACCTGTTAGTCACCTGATTAATCTGGCGGGTGGTTATACCATTGAAAAGCCTAAACTGATCATGGGCGGACCAATGATGGGACTCACTTTAAAAAGCGATCAAATTCCCGTGGTTAAAGCGACCAACACAATTCTTGTAATGGATCAGCAAGAGCAGGAAATTGCCCAGGAATGTATTCGCTGTGGCCGCTGCACCGAAGTGTGTCCGGTTCAGTTGCTGCCTCAACAACTTTACTGGTACAGCAGAACACATCAATTTAATTTGACCGAAAGCTATCACCTGTTCGATTGTATTGAATGCGGTTGTTGTTCAGCGGTATGTCCAAGTCATATTCCTCTGGTTCAGTATTACCGATTTGCAAAGGGTGAAATTTGGGATCAACGTAGAAAAACCTACAAATCAGATCGTTCACGTAAGCGGCATGAATTTCGTGATGCACGAGTCGCTAAACAAAAGTTATTAGATGAAGAGAAGCGTAAACTAAAACGCGAAGCTCTGGCTAAAAAGAAAGCAGCAGAACTCGCCGCTAAAGAAAAAACTGAAGCAGAGTCATCTAACAGTCAAAATGCAGACGCCGTACAGGCAGCACTGGAAAGAGTGAAAGCGCGTAAAAAAGCTCAGCAAGTTGATCCTAAAAACACTACAGATCTGACCACTGACCAACAGGACCAGATTGATGAGGCCGATGCAAGGCGTGAAAAAAATAAAGTGGATGACGCATGATGACATATTCCTCACCTTATATAACTCCTTCAGCTTCAACCAACCGCCTGATGTTGAATGTCCTTATTGCACTGATACCTGGCACAGTAGCCTATATCTGGTATTTCGGAGTAGGACTGATCGTCAATCTGGTATTTGCAATCAGTTTTGCATTACTGTTTGAAACTGCCATTCTGCTGCTAAGGAAAAGACCTCTAAAACCTTATTTATCTGATTTTAGTGCAGTAATAACAGCCTGGTTATTTGCTTTATGTATTCCCATGCATAGCCCCTGGTGGCTAATTGCTGTAGGCATAGGTTTTGCCATGATTGCCGGAAAACACCTGTATGGTGGCATGGGTTTCAACCCTTTCAATCCTGCCATGGTTGGTTATGTTGCTGTACTCATTTCTTTTCCAGTAGAAATGACCACCTGGTATTTACCTTTACAGATCAGTCCTGATTCATTAAATATTTTACAGGCTTTTTCTTATAGTCTTGGGCTAGTCGACATTCAACAATGGGATGCTTTAACTTCAGCTACACCTCTGGATCAATATAAAACCAGCCTCAGCCTAAATATGATGATCAGCGAAATTCGACAGTCTCCCGTGTTTGGCAGTTTTGCCGGGGTCGGCTGGGAATGGATTGCCAACTGGTGGTTTATTGGTGGGCTCTACCTGATTTTCACTAAAACTATTCGCTGGCACATTCCCGTAGCAATGATTCTTGGCATGCTGCTACTGTCTTTTTCATTTTACGTGGTAGATCCTGATAGTGTAGCTTCACCGGGTTTTCATTTATTTTCAGGCGGCCTGATGTTAGGTGCTTTTTTTATTGCAACGGATCCGGTAACCGCATCAACTACCGTTAAAGGACGACTCATTTATGGCTTTATGATAGGCACACTTGTCTACATCATTAGACACTGGGGCGGATATCCTGACGGCGTAGCATTTGCCGTTCTACTGGCTAATATGTCCGTACCACTTATAGATTATTACACCCAACCTCGTGTTTTTGGTGTAAATCCTCCAGAAGATCATTAGGAATGCTTAAATGAACTATAAGCAAATTATGATTTCCGGTTTTCTATTATGGTTTTTTTCAGTCATTGGAACCACTCTGGTTGCATTTACTCAACAAAACACGCTTGAACTAATCGCAGCCAATGAAAAGAAAGTACTATTAAGAAACCTGTACGCCTTAATACCCTCAGATCAAATGGATAATGATATTGCCCTGGATACACTACAAGTTACACCTTCCAATTTATTAGGCACCGATTCAGAATCAATTGTTTATCGAGCCCGTAAACAGGATGAACCTGTTGCAGTAGTTTTCAACACCATTGCACCGGGCGGATATAGCGGAAATATCTACCTATTAATTGCAGTGTATGATGATGGGACTCTGGCTGGTGTCAGAGCCGTTAAACATAATGAAACACCCGGTCTTGGAGATGCCATTGAGATACGAAAATCAGAGTGGATTCTCGGTTTTGATGGAAAATCTCTAATCGACCCAATCGTTGATTTCTGGAAAGTTAAACGTGATGGAGGGCATTTCGATCAAATTACCGGCGCAACAATTACACCCAGAGCGATCGTAAAAGCAGTAAAAAATACCCTCGACTATTATGAATTAAACCGTAAGAGGCTCTACCAATGAGTTCAACACCTGGAGAGATCGCCCGTAGTGGCTTGTGGAAGAATAATGTAGCACTAGTCCAACTTCTAGGACTTTGCCCATTATTGGCAGTAACCAGTACCACTATAAATGGAATAGGTCTTGGACTCGCCACGTTGATTACACTGGTTTTATCAAACAGCCTGATTTCCGCAATTAGAAATGTTGTTAGAAATGAAGTTCGCCTTCCCGTTTTTGTATTAATAATTGCTTCTATCGTCACAATCATTGAACTCACCATGCAAGCCTATTTTTATGACCTGTACCTGGTGCTGGGCATTTTTATTCCATTAATAGTCACTAACTGTTCAATAATCGGTCGCGCTGAAGGCTTTGCCTCTAAAAACCCAATAGCCGTTTCAGCTCTAGATGGTTTCATGATGGGACTTGGGTTTCTGATCGTTCTTACTTTGTTAGGAATGTTTCGCGAAATAATTGGCTTTGGCACCCTACTGGCTAATGCAAACCTTATGTTTGGTGAAGGTGCGAGTGCTCTAAAGTTAACCTTAAATGAAGAATATGGTGGTTTCCTGCTAGCGATATTACCTCCTGGTGCATTTTTTGGTTTAGCTTTATTAATTGTTGCTAAAAATCTTATTGAGACCCGTTTCTACAAAGCTCCTACCGTAAAAAATACTGATGCAGAACCTGCGACAACCTAGGGTATACGTCTTGCACACCATCATTCCAAAACATGAATAAAAACAAACGTATACAAATATTTTCTCGCCTTAAAGAGCAAAACCCGGAACCCAAAACAGAACTCAATTATTCTTCTGAATTTGAATTACTGATAGCGGTAGTATTATCTGCTCAGGCAACAGATGTAGGCGTTAACAAAGCCACAGACAAACTTTATAAAATAGCCAACACTCCTGAAACTATACTGGCATTAAAAGAAGAAGGGCTAAAGCAATACATTAAGACCATTGGTTTATTTAACTCAAAAGCTAAAAACGTCATTAAAACCTGTCAGATTCTGATCGACCAACACGAATCAAAAGTCCCAACAGATAGAGCAAGTCTCGAGGCTTTACCCGGTGTTGGCCGTAAGACCGCTAACGTAGTACTCAATACGGCATTCGGAGAACCCACCATTGCTGTAGATACTCATATTTTTCGTGTATCAAACCGCACTGCAATTGCTCCAGGAAAGAATGTAATTGAAGTTGAAAATCGTCTTATAAGGCTGGTACCTGAAGAGTTCATGCTAGATGCACATCACTGGCTAATTCTTCATGGAAGATATACCTGTATAGCTCGTAAACCTCGTTGCGGTAGCTGCATTATTGAAGATCTGTGTGAGTTCAAAAAGAAGAGTTCCGATTAAACCCAGTCTATTAAACTGATATAATATTGTTTTTTACCGCAAAATAAAACCTACTCAATGTTTCAAAACAGAGATGAAATCAGAAAAGTTTATCTAACTGTCTGGCAGAAGCTTCAAAAGGGACAAATACTCGAACCTATGGAGTCGGTAATAGCTGATATTATCCAGTTACACTCGGAGTATCACACTTTTCTACAACAGGGAGAGTCTGTACAACATACCGAATTCAATCCAGAATCAGGCAATAGCAATCCATTTTTACACATGGGTATGCACATAGCCTTACGTGAACAAACATCAACAGATCGACCATCAGGGATCAAAAAAATCCATCAAAAACTAGCTAAAAAGAAAGGTTTACATGAAGCCGAACATGCCATGATCGAATGCCTGGGACAGGCTTTATGGCTTGCTCAAAGGGATAACACTATGCCTGATGATAATGCCTACTTATCCTGTCTAAAAAAATTATCCTGATATTTTTCCCTTGAATAAAAAAGCCGCAGTAGCTACTGCGGCCTTAGATTGACTACTCACTATCAGCCTAATTAAAATCAACCATTTTTACCATGTGAGGTCCAAGCTCGTTAACCAGATCTTCAATTTCTTTCTGGCCTTTATACATTTGACCCATCAGCTGGATATTCATAAATGAAGCATAAACTTTGCCATCAGATTTTTCATAAACAGCAAAAGAACAGGGCATCATAGCCAGGAATTTTTTGTATCTATCATGCTTTAACAGTTTTACAGCAGCCCATGGCTCACACATTGAAAACACAAGGTTTTTACCAATATCTTCTTTGGTCACATGTTTAAGATTTTTCTGAAAATTCTTCTTCCATTTTTTTGGGACTTTCCAGCCCAGAGCCTTAGCATTCTGTTTGATTTTAGTAATCGTTTCATCAAAACCCAACGGACTAAGTTTCTCGATAATCATTTCTTCTGAAGCCTGAGCAGTTGAGAAGCCAAAAGCCACTAGTATAGGAAGTAAGAAAACAAATATTTTAGATTTTTTTAGCATTATTTTTACCTTTAAGTTGTAGAATTTATGGGGTCACATAGCCCTTATCTTATATTTTTTATTATAGATTTCATTTTAACACTATTCCCTGATCCACACATAGAAAATTAAAAAACGAATAAAGCCCTGGCTGTATAATGGTTTGCACCACACAAGACCAGCACCCAATAGGTGAACAACCAAGGCTCATGAATATTTTACCCTACAACCTCGCTACCACAAACGA
>JABHSO010000124.1 GCA_018669845.1 Gammaproteobacteria bacterium
CTGCCGTTAAAGTGACTAGCAACCACTGCCCCTGTGACATATCAGGTAACATCGTTAAAACTGCAAACATCACTGGGATATTATCCACAATAGCTGATAAAACCCCGACAGCAATATTTGCATTTGTTGCTCCCCACTGGGTATACATCGATTCTGATGCCATGCTTAAATAACCCAGAAAACCAAGTCCACCGACACAAAGTACAACACCATAGAAAAACAAAAGAGTATCCCACTCAGCCCGCGCCACCCCCTTAAACACATCAAATGGCACAACATCACCGACTACTGCATGTTCTTTTGCCGGATCATAAGGGGCTTTTTCAAAATCATGAGTAACTTTCAGATAATAACCAAATATCTTCAGATAACCCAGACCGGTCAGCATGCCTATTACGGGTGGTAAATGCAGAAAATTATGGAAGCTGACAGCGGTGATAATGGTGCATAAAAACAGAAACATAATTCGTTTGGAACCCCGTTTCATCACGATCACTTCATCAGAAGCTTCTGGTTTTTCATCAGGTATTGCAAAATGCATAAACACCGCAGGCACCAGATAGTTGACCACAGCAGGAATAAATAAGGCGAAAAAATCCCAGAAATTGACAATACCTTTTTGCCAGACCATTAGGGTCGTGATATCGCCAAAAGGTGAAAATGCTCCACCTGCATTGGCCGCCACCACAATATTGATACAACCAATCATCACAAATTTAGCATTGTGACCACCCACCGCCATGACCACTGCACACATCAATAAAGCCGTGGTCAAGTTATCAGCCACCGGTGAGATCACAAACGAAAGTAATCCGGTAATCCAGAACAAGGCACGAAAGCCAAGACCTGAGCCAACCAGTTTTGATCGCAATGCTTCAAAAATATTGCGATCTTCCATCGCATTGATATACGTCATCGCTGCCAATAAAAATAGCATTAACTCGGCATATTCCAGTAAATTATGGCGCACAGCCTGTCCTGGCATGCCTTCCATTCCTGGATGGGATTGATAAACATATGCTATCAGGGCCCAGATAATACCGGCGGCAATGATAACCGGTTTGGATTTTCGCAAACGGGTAAATTCTTCTGCCATGACCAGCATGTAAGCCAGCACGAAGATAACAATAGCAGTAACACCAATAGAGCTGGATGTTAAATCTAGTGGTTGATGAGTTTGACCAGTCGCCGCAAAACCCGTCAAAGGCATGAACAAACCAGTAATAAGGAAAATAACAGTCAACAGCTCTTTCATATTTATTATTCTGAGAACAAAAGTTGACGAATAATTAACATTCATAACTTAACTGTCAAGACGTTATAAATATATAGTTACCCTAAAAAGGGTTAGAGATGGTGTTTAGCAATAACCATTCTGAGCCTGTCATTAACAGCCAGGCTCAGAATGGTTTATTTTCAGGAAGGAGTTGGTACTTCTACTTCAACTTTATCGGCAACTTTACCACGGGCAAGGTAACAGTTACCGGTACAGCCTTCATGTTCACAATAGGTACGATCCCAGGCATATTTCAATGCTTCTGTACGGGTTCGATGAAAATGATCTTCGCCTAAAGTCTGGATAAAACCAGTTCGGATAAACACTGCCAACACCTGCAATTTAGTTCGCGCAAACAGAAACTCAACACCTGATTCATCCAGTGCCCTGGCCAGCGAATGCAACATTTCTTCACCGGTAGCATCGATATGATTAATTGACTCAGCATCAATGATGATATACCTGATCTCTGGATGAGCAGCTACCTGTTCAAGAATGGTATCTTCAAAATAACCGGTATTGGCAAAATATAATGACATATCAAAACGGATCATGCTGATATGTGGACAAACCTCCAGATCATGCACTTTGGCATCGCGTAAAGTACCGTCTGGGTGTCTTGACAGTAACGCGATACGTGGACGCATGGTGCGGTGCAAAAACAGCCCCAGTGACAGAAGTACCCCTACAATAATGCCATTTTCCAGATGAGGAGCCAGTAATAGAGTCAAACTAAAAGTCACAATTGAGACAATGCCATCATGTTTTTGAACTTTCCATGCATACTTGATGGGTTCAATTTTTACCAGGTTAACAACCGCCATCACAATCACAGATGCCAGCGTAGCCTGAGGTAAGTGGTATAACAATGGCGTTAACCAAAGTAATGTAATACCCACAACCACACCGGTAACGATAGAAGAAAATCCGGTTATTGCTCCTGCATTGATATTCACCGCAGAGCGTGAAAATGAACCTGAAATCGCATAACCAGAAAACATGCCGGATACCAGGTTACTCAGCCCCTGTCCAACCAGCTCCTGGTTAGGGTCCAGTTTTTGTTGAGTACGTGCTGCCATTGCTTTAGCAATAGAGATAGCTTCCATAAAACCGATCAATCCGATAGCAATCGCGGTTCCCATCAACCCTGATACTTCAGACCATGTGGCATCAGGAAAATTGAACCCCGGAAGACCTTCTGGAATAGTACCAATCACAGCACCACCTTTGCCTGCAAAATCAAAAGCCCACGAAGCAATAGTCGCAACAGCAACTGCAATAAGAACATTAGGCCATTTAGGTAAAAACTTTTTGAATACAATAAGAATCGCCAGAGACAACACTCCCATAGCCAAAGTCGGATAATGGGTCTGACTAACAGCAGCCTCCATTACTCGCCACACTGTTTCATAATGATGTGCAGCTTTTTCTACGGTTACACCAAAGATTTTACTGATCTGGGAAGTAGCGATGATAATTGCTGCCGCATTGGTAAAACCGATAACAACAGGGTGGGATAAAAAGTTAACCAGCACGCCCAGTCTTAGCAAACCCAGCATCAACTGAAAAACACCCACAAACAATGCCAGAATAATGGCATAAGCGAGATAAGCTTCAGAACCGGAAGAAGCTATAGGCTCCAGAGCTGAGGCTGTCAACAAAGAAACAACCGCAACCGGTCCAGTTGCAAGTTGTCGGGATGAACCAAAAATGGCTGCAATCATTCCCGGCAGGAATGAAGCATACAATCCGTAATAAGGAGGTAATCCGGCCAGCTGCGCATAAGCCATTGACTGTGGAATTAACACCAGCGCCACGGTGACACCCGCTATAACGTCTGCCTTTAAGACCGCGGGGTTTTTTAACTCACCGATCCAGGACATAAACGGCAGAAAACACCGGCCCATCTTACAATAACTTTTAAAGTTTGAAATTAGCTGCATTTTAAATCGTAAAGTTCCAAAAAATTAATAAATCTTAACATTACTTAATTAGTAACTGCTCATATTGTCTGATAAATATAATAAAATATTGATCCAGAACAAATAACATCCCTGTCGATCAGGTAAAAAATAAATTATCCCCATCAATGCCCTGTTAAAACAAGGCTCCATTCACCCAGAAATGCATTGCAATGCTCGCTGCATAACCCAGTGCAATCACTGGCATCCATTTTAAATGTCCAAAAAAAGTATATTGCCCACGAGCCTGACCCATCAGTGCAACACCTGCTGCAGAACCAATGGATAGCATCGAACCACCAACTCCAGCCGTTAAGGTAACCAGTAACCATTGTCCCTGAGACATTTCAGGATTCATCGTCAATACCGCAAACATCACCGGAATATTATCGACAATCGCTGATAACACGCCCACCGCGATATTGGCATTGGTAGCACCCCATTGGGTATACATAATTTCAGAGGTAAGCCCCAGATATCCCAGAAAACCCAGTCCACCCACACTCGCAACTACACCGTAAAAGAATAACAGCGTATCCCACTCGGCCCGGGCAATTGGACTGAACACATCAAACGGCATGCCGTCAGTATGTTCGTGATCACCCGCTTTTGATCGATTGAACCTGTTTTCTGTCTTTTTCAGGAAGTAGCCAAAAAACTGCAAATAACCCAGACCCGTTAACATACCCAGAACTGGTGGCATGTGAAGAAAGTTATGAAATGAAACAGCCGTTACAATGGTCAGCAGAAATAAAACGATAATACGTTTAGCACCACGTTTCATTGAAATTTTTTCGGCACTGGCTTCTGGTTTTTCATTTGGAATCGCAAAATGCATGATCGCCGCAGGAATCAGGAAATTAACCGCAGAAGGAATTATCAGTGCAAAAAATCCCCAGAAATCAACAATACCTTTCTGCCAAACCATCAACGTGGTGATATCCCCAAAAGGTGAAAAAGCTCCGCCAGCATTGGCCGCTACCACAATATTGATACAGGCTATAGTGACAAACTTTTTATTATCCCCACCCACGGCCAACACCACCGCACACATTAACAGGGCAGTGGTCAGATTATCAGCCACTGGTGAGATAAAAAATGCCAGTATGCCGGTTATCCAGAACAGTGCACGAAAACCCAGCCCGGAACCCACCAGTTTGACGCGCAAGGCATCAAATACTCTATGATCTTCCATCGAGTTCACATAAGTCATAGCTACCAGCAAAAACAACATCAATTCGGCATATTCAAGCAGGTTATGTCGAAAAGCATGTTCAGGTAGAGCTTCCATTCCAGGGTGACTCTGATAGGTAAACGCAATCATGCCCCAGATTAAACCGGCAGCAATAATAACCGGCTTGGATTTACGTAAATGAGTAAATTCTTCCGCCATAACCAGCGCATAGGCTAAGACAAAAATACCAATTGCGAAAAAGCCAACAGAAGCATTTGTTAAATCCATCGGCTTACCATCAGCAGCCCAGGATAGTACAGGCATCAAAGCAGCTACCAGAGACACAAAAGCCGCTGCCAGAAAATGTTTATTATTTATCATCAAATTCATCCTCTTAGAATATTATGCCCATCATGATCATCATCACTACCAGGAATAAGATCGTCATAATGCCACCTGCTTTCATGAAATCAGGCACACGATATCCTGCAGGTCCCATAATCAACGCATTCACCTGATGAGTAGGTATCAGGAATGAGTTTGACGTTGCAATAGCTACCGTCAAAGCAAACACAGCAGGGTTTGCATCCACACCAATTGCAATATTAACTGCCAGAGGCACTAGTAAAACAGTTGCTCCTACATTTGACATAACCAGCGTAAAGAAAGTCGCAAGAACAGCCACCGATGCCTGAATTACCCAGATCGGAGCATCACCAACCACCACCAGAACCTGTTGCGCTATCCACTGTGCACTACCACTGGTTTCGACGGCCAGTCCTAACGGGATTAACGAGGCCAATAGAAAGACTGTTTTCCAGCTGACAGCCTCATAGGCTTCTTCCATATTTAAAACACCTGATAAGATCATTCCAATAGCCCCGGTCAACAGCGCAATTGATAAACGTAAATCAGTAAACAACACCAGAAATAAAGCAATACCAAAAAACAGGCCTGCCCACTTCAATTTCTCAGGACGCAGTTTTTCTTCCTGTGGATACTCTGTAGTCACTACAACAAAGTTTTTATCACTGGCAATACGATCAAATGCTCTCCAGGTCGTATGTACTATCAGCGTATCACCAGCCTGAAATGGCATATTACGAATATCATCACCTTCACCCAGAGTTTCTCCCGCTCTGTGCATACCGACAAGAGCCAGACCATAGGTTTTACGCATCCATACATCACGAGCAGATTTTCCAACAAGAGTAGACCCTGGAGGAATAACAACTTCCGCAATACCCGCTTTGGCTGTGGATAATACTTCAACAAAAGTTCTTAGTGTATCGCGTTTTTTCAGATCATATTTTTCAACAAAATAATCAAGATGACCAGGGGCTGCAACAACTCCCAAAACCATGCCTGGTTGAAACTCAGTATCACGGGCTAGCGTTCCGGGGCCAACCTGACTAGAATGTCCACCCATTTTATTGGCAATCACTCGCACACGGTGTTTGGTTTCTATATCATCCAGTTTCTGACCAATTAATTTGCTGCCATCTTTAACCACAATCTCATTCAATGAGTAATCCATATTGTAAACATCACGGAAATACTGCATCGAATCCGTTGATTTCACGCCCACATCAGTTTTACCTTTAGGCAAAACAAAACGTCCGGCAATTACAAAATAGAGAATACCCGTTGCCATCAGTGCTAACCCCACCGGAGTTACTGAAAACAATCCCCAGGTATCCATTTGATCTGCTTCCGGTAATGCTTTGTTTGAAGTAAGAATTAAGTCGTTCAACAAAATCAGCGGACTTGAACCCACCATAGTCACCGTACCACCCAAAATAGCGGTAAAACCCATCGGCATTAATAAACGTGACATGGGTAAACCAGAACGAGCAGAGATTCGAGCAACAACAGGCAGAAATAATGCTGCAGCACCCACGTTTTGCATGAACGATGAAATGATACCGACAGTACCAGAAATAATAGGAATGATACGACCTTCGGTTGTACCGCCGACTTTCAATATGAAAGAAGCAACTTTACTCATCAAACCAGTCTTATCCAGCCCGGCACCAATGATCATCACCGCGATAATGGACATCACCGCATTTGAGCTAAAACCATCGAAGATATGCTGGGTATCTACAAGACCCTGCTGCAACCCCATAATGGGAGCTAACAAAGAGGTTAAACCTAAAATAACCATAACAGAAGCCGCGGCCACATCGACACCGACCACCTCAAAAGCAAACAGATAAATCGTTAACATTAAAACAGCGGTTACCCAGGCTATCTCGATAGTTGGAACTACAAATGCAAGTGCAACCGCCATAATGGCAAAAACAATACCAGCAATAATTTGTTTGGTAGAAAAAAAGCTAACCTTGGGTGATGCAAGTTCTTCACCTGCCGGCATACCCGCAGACTGAGCTGCTGAACTCATATAACAAAACTCCGAAAAATAATATAAAGCAAGTACCCTGGCATAAACCAGAATACAGATAATTGTGAATTCATTGAGTTACATCCTACTTTGGAATGTTTCTGGAACGTAGGAAAGCATTGCACTTTCCTGCCATACAATAAAAAGCGGGCGTATCATGTATTTTTTTAATGGCTTATTCAAATGAATTCGAATAAACTAATATTCCTATATGGAATACAGAAACCTACCAGACCTAAAAGGCCTGGCCGCACTACGCGCTGTCGTTGAACTCGGCGGCGTTGAACAAGCCGGAAAATCTTTACATATCGGGCAACCCGCTGTCACTAAACGACTGCGTGCGCTTGATGAGTGTTACGGCATGCCTCTAATGCAGCGCAAAGGGCGTAAACTCGAACTGACCACCGCTGGAGATAGAGTATATGCATTTTCCCGCCTCGCTCTGGATCATCAAACCAGTCTTCTGGAAGATTTACAAAGCTTGACCCAGGGGCAAAATAAATTACGTCTTGAAGTGACTTTTGCTATCGGCGAGCAACTTCTACCCAGTTTATTATTAAGCTTTGCTGATAATCACCCGGAGTATCGCCTACAAAGCAGGATGGGGTATTCACGTCGAATCGAGACACGTCTTGCAACGGGATTATCTGACCTGGCTTTAATCGAAAAAGCTCCTGATCATCCTGACATTCTGGTTCAAAAATGGTTTGAAGATGAACTGATACTGGTCTGCGCTCCCAATCATTCGTTAAGCTCTCTTTCGGTTATTCCCATACAGGAACTGACTCGACAAAAATTTGTTTTACGCGAATCACAATCATCAATGCGTATTATTCTTGATCAAAAATTACAGGATGCAGGTATATTAAAGTTACCTATTTCTCTGGAAGTAGGCTCTACCGACACCATCGTGGAAATGTTGAGTCGAGGACTTCACATGAGTTTTTTACCCAAATTTGCGGTAAAAGATGCATTAAAAAACAACTTGTTGCGGCATATCAATGTTGATCCACTAAAAATTAAAGTAACATTATGGATTGCCCGCAACCGATCCAGTATCAACAACCCCGTCGCAGAAGCCTTCATTCAACTACTCAGGAATCAATCGAACTAACTCATGAATTACATTAACGGTTTACATTTTAATAACATCCGTGGAGACATCTACGGCGGTTTAACTGCGGCAGTTGTCGCTTTACCACTGGCCATGGCCATGGGCGTAGCATCGGGTGTCGGTCCTATTGCCGGTATGTACGGCGCAATCTTTGTTGGTTTTTTTGCAGCATTAATCGGTGGAACACCAGCTCAGGTCTCGGGTCCTACAGGTCCAATGACCGTTGTCATGGCAGCTATTTTTATTCAGTACACCGGCATGTATCCTGATGACCCTGCACAGGGAGCAGCACTGGCATTTACCGTTGTTATACTCGGTGGCCTGTTTCAAATTGCCTTTGGTATGTTAAAACTGGGGAAATATATCGAGCTGGTTCCTCACCCCGTAGTTTCGGGTTTTATGAGCGGTATCGGTGTCATCATCATCTTATTGCAACTGGGACCACTATTAGGTCAGACTGCAAATTCCAAACCTCTGGCTGCTGCACAGGAAATTCCAGGCTATCTAAGCAATATCAATACTAGCGCATTGTTTCTTGGCCTGATTGTACTGGCTATTGTTTATGGGGTTCCGAAATTTCTACCTGCAGTCAACCGTCTTATACCCTCACCGCTAATCGCACTGTTTGTCGGTACATTCAGCTATCTGATATTTATTGAACCGGGTGCTACCCCCATTATCGGCAATATTCCTACGGGATTCCCGGAATTCAGAATGCCAGTCATTGAACCTTCATTAATGTTACAAATGATTGCTTCAGGCCTGACACTGGCTGGTTTAGGTGCTATTGACTCACTACTGACTTCACTGGTTGCTGACAACATCACCAGAACACAACACAAATCTGATCGTGAACTTATCGGTCAGGGTATCGGAAATACAGTAGCTGGTTTTTTTGGCGGTTTACCTGGAGCAGGGGCAACAATGCGTACCGTTGTTAATGTAAATGCTGGTGGACGCACCCCAATTTCCGGTGCATTGCATGCCGTTGTACTGTTAGCTATCGTGCTTGGAGCTGGCAGCCTTGCCAGTGATATCCCGAAAGCAGTTCTAGCTGGAATATTAATCAAGGTGGGTACAGACATTATCGACTGGGATTATTTAAAACGCCTGAAAAATGCACCAAAAGCAGGTATTGCCATCATGCTTGTTGTATTTATCGTAACCGTCACTATTGACCTGTTACTGGCCGTAGGTATTGGCATGGTAATGGCCAGTTTTCTATTTATGCAGCGCATGACACAAATGCAGGTTGATGGTATCCAAACAATCACCAACTCCGAAGAAGCCTATCATCTGAGCGAAGAGGAATCTAACATCCTCGATGAAGCTGATGGAAAAATTATGTTGTTTCACCTGACAGGTCCAATGAGTTTCTCATCCGCCAAAGCAGTGGTTCGCAGACATGCATCTACCGCAGGTTATGAAATTATGTTACTGGATCTGACACATGTGCCATCTATAGACTTTACTACCTCTCGTGCACTGGAAGATATTTTACTCGATACTTTAGAAGCAGGTCGCAGAATTTTTCTGGTGGGTGCCCAAAAACAGGTTTGTGACATGCTTGAAAAGCAGGGTGTAACGGCTCATTTCAAAACAGGCAAGCTTTATCACAAACGTCTGGATGCATTATTGCATGCCCAGAAAATACTGAATGAGGGTTAGATTTCATAGCTAAAAGACAATTAACCGCAGAGGTAAAATATGTTTTTTTAGTATCTACTCAGCGAGTTTTAAGATTAGATAGCTTTAAAGATTTTTTCACCACGAAGACACGAAGGTACATCGTTATTTAGTAATAAGCTTTTTAAAAATTATGACAATGACTGATTTATCCAATTACTTTTAGCAATATTTGCTTTTCTTCGTGAGCTTCGTGTCTTCGTGGTGAATATTTTTTGACTTTTTTGAATACGCTGAGTAGTTACTTTTTTTTATACCCATCTGAAACCACTAAACACCATCCACATGGAGATGCACTTCCGGTTCTTTCTCCATGAGATGAATTGCCTCAGTTAAGTCAATTTTATACGGGTTATCTTTGCTTTGCTGTTGCAAAGCGGTAAATAACTCATCCTGTTCCAGAGTATAGCCACTACCATCTTCATTCTGAATATACGCAGCCCACGGGACAAATTTCGTTAACGGGAACAACTGACCATCTCTGGGTGAAATATCGATATGAATACCCGAGATAAAAACAACCTTTTTACCCCGATAGGATTTTTCTTTCACGATAGTGCGAAAGGTACGGTCAAACTCGAACTGCGCATTAGCCTGGGCAGCGGCCAAAGCAGGGTAATTACTGCATATAATATCCGGCATGGAGTGGATCAAATTCTGATTCAACTGGCCACTGGCAACCAGCATGTCCGACTCCTTACGAAAGTAAAATGACTCCGGGAATAAATGTTTGCCAATCGACTCTTTTTTATCCGGCCAGGACAAACCCACTTGTTTAAGCAAGTGAGACGATGCCAGAAATGATTTAGCCGTACTATAGGCTTTTACCACTTCATTGCTTTTTACCAGCTTATCCAGATTCAGGAATATCCCTTCCTTCCGATCCTGTCTTAGCAGATGATTATCAATCACCACAACATGACGACCCGCATCTGTCTCCAACATAATCTGCTGACTGGCAAAAGCATATTCCTCTTCGTACCAGTGCAGCACACCACAGATTGCACCACAGTCATCCGACAATTCCATAGTCTCAGTTTGCAACCTGCGGTACACACCAAAGCTATCGCTATCCGGGTCATACCCAACATGGCTGGCCTGGATAATGACAGAGTCTTTACCATGATGCGCATGGGGACCGTGACGATCCGTGGCGACAATACCGCCAACCCGACCATGATTAAATGGAAAAGAACCAAAGTGCTTGGCAATCAATATGATCGGATAGCCCTGATTTTCATCTGAACAAAAAGCCCTTGAAGGTATAATTTTATAGGGGGCCATGCCTAACGAAAGACAGAAATTAAACAAACGGGGTGCAAAATTACTGTAGCGCATGGCTACCTTATCGACCTGAAAATTATGAAAGTTAGACTGGGGCATGAGTTATTCTCAATTATTTATAATTTATCACTTTTGGTTAGTGCTTTAGAAACTCAGAAGTATCTACAATGAAAATAAACCTGAACTTGATTTTATTCAATCTTTTTAAATAACAAATCCCATACGCCGTGACCTAATTTCAGCCCTCTGCGCTCAAATTTTGTTTCGGGTCGGTAGCCTGGCTTTTCACTAAACCCCAGTTCACCCCCCATATTCTGAAATCGTGAATCAGCTAACATTTCAGTAGCCATATGTTCAGCATAGTTCTGCCAATCTGTTGCCATGTGTAATACTGCTCCTGGTTTCATCACATTAATCAACAGATTCTTAAAAGCATCATTGACGATTCTACGTTTGTTGTGCCTTTTTTTATGCCAGGGATCGGGAAAGAACAGAAATACTCTATCAATAGATTCAGCAGGTATCATCGATTCAAGCACTTCAATCGCATCGTGTGAAATAATCCGTAAATTTTTCAGCTGTGCATCATGAGTTAGTTTTAGGCACTGACCAACTCCAGGCGTATGCACTTCAATGCCAATATAACCATAAGCTTCATCCTGCTCTGCCATTTCCACAAATGTTTCACCGTTACCGAAACCAATTTCCAGCTTGACGCCAGACTGAGCTGGAAATATCTGCTTAAAATCCAGTTGGACATCAGCTTGAAATTCCAGTCCATATTTCGGCCAGTAATGCTCCAGAGCATTTTTTTGACTCTCTGTCTTACGACCAGTACGTTTGACAAAACTACGAATTGCACGTTTGTGAAATTCGTCATTAACACTCATTTTTTAACAATCTCCAGCTCTAAGGAATGGTTTCATATTTTCCGGCACCCATTTTGAGTTAATTAAGCCATCAAATCACAATGCTCTACATCAAAAGATCATAGCCGATATCACCCAGTGTGCGATATTACACGAAATGCTTTATTAAGTGACTGCTGAATCCGAGGTTTCTATTGAGCCCAGACTTTATCATTGGCAAAGACTCTGGTCATACCCGGTTGTTTAAGACTATTGTCTTAATTCATGTTACAAATACCGTACTGCCAGCTAGAAATTGACTACACTCTACGTGACGTAGTTCACAACAATAATTGGGCATAGACCGTTTATCAGAGCAAACAGGAATTCCATCCACAGACAGGTGCATTTATCTAATAATCATCTAGGATTTACATTATGAATATAAAGAAACAACATGCCTTTTCCCTGATAGAGCTATTAATCACCATTAGCATAGCAGGGATCACGCTGGCCATAGCCATTCCCAACATGAGCCAGTTTATCAAAAATGACCGGCTGACTTCCTCATCTAATACCTTACTCACCGACATGATGCTTGCTCGAAGCCAGGCTGTTGGACGCAATCAACCCGTTATTATTTGTGCAAGCACTGATCAGAGCAGTTGCACAGGTGGCAATTACGAAGATGGCTGGATCGTCACCATTGATACTGATAATGATGGCATTGGGGACGAACTCGTAAAGGTTCAACAACCTATTGAAGGCGGTATTTCATACGGTCAAGCAGGTCTTTCATCCATCACTTTTGACAGTCGTGGTTTTTTACCTCAAGGCTCTAATACCGGTACGATATCTGTCTGTGATGAAAGAGGTAATGATTACGCAAAAACAATTTCATTATCACCTACAGGTCGAGCAAGCCGAGGAGCAACCCCAGCATGTCCTTAGATAATTTCACTAAAACTCAAACTGGCATGGGGTTAATCGAAGCTCTGGTTACACTTGTTGTTTTATCGATCGGTTTACTCGGCATTGCCGCTTTACAAGTAACCTCTCTTAAACTCAGCGCTAGTTCTCAGTGGCACAGCCAGGCCGTTTGGTTCAGTTATGAAATGACCGATAGAATTACTGCCAATCGCAGTGCTTTTGCTCAGTACAACGGCATTGATACCGACAAAGATTATGACATGGATTGCAAAGCAGCAGCTTGTACTCCAGCTCAAATGGTCCAGGCTGATGCAAAAGACTGGAAAGAACTATTAGCCAGCCTACCAGGTGGAAGAGGTATCATTTCTACATCAGGTACCGATTTATTAACTGTTTCGGTCATGTGGGATGAAGGCGCTAATGCAACTAACTGTAACAACGGAGAGCCCGATTCTGATGGCAAAACCTGTTACACAGTAGTCACGGTAAGGTAACGATGGTATGAAAATATTTCTCTCCAAACAAACCGGATTATCCCTTGTTGAAATTATGGTGGCATTGGTCATCAGCTTATTCCTGATGGGCGGTATTACTCAGGTATACCTGGGAAATAATGCTTCTTATCGATTTTCTGATGCCTCTTCACGCATACAGGAAAATGGTCGCTTTGTTCTCGACACCATCACCACAGATGTTCGTATGTCAGGTTTTTGGGGTTGTATCAGTTTTCAGGAAGATGATGGTGACGGTCAATTAGCAGACGATAACCCTTCTATCCAGAACCACCTGAATCGCGACTCTGACAACTTTGATACCGATCTGCATGACTTTATCAATAATCCATCAATGACCGCCACTGTGAATGATGGTCTGAATGGTTCAGATAGCCTGACTTTACGTGGCACAAAACCCGGATCATATTCTTTTACAGGCAACCTGACATCACCTGGTGACGGCACTATTTCTGTAGTAGCCAATAACAATCTAAGCGATAACGATATTATTCTTATCACTAACTGTTTCACCGCTGATATCTTTGAAGCAACAACTGTTAGCGCTGACGGAACCACCATTACACATACTAGTGCGGCTGCGACTAATACCCCTGGCAACTCGAACCCTAATGATTGCGCGGGCACAGGTAGCCACTGCCTTCTGGATAAAAATGATCAGCCCTTTACTCCCAATAATGCAGCCGCATTCTCATTACAGTCAGTGACCTATTCTGTTCAACTTTCTGGCAGTGGTAGCGGAGAACCCGCTCTATGGAGATCTGTCAACAATATCAATCAGGAGCTCATTGAAGGCATTGAGCAAATGCAGATATTGTTCGGTGAAGACACTTCAGGTGATGGTTCTCCCAATCAATACCGCACCAGCGATCAGGTAGCAGACCCCAACCAGGTGACGGCTATTCGTATCTGGCTGGTTGTTCGCTCTGAGCGCGAAAATGTACTCGATGAAAGCCAAATTTACATAATTGATGGAGTAAACGAATCTCAGGACGACAATCGTCTACGCCAGGTTTTTTCAACAACTATCGCATTAAGAAACAGGACCGGCTAATGAAATCTTCAACCCACTTAAAAAATCAGCAAGGTGTCGCCCTGCTCGTTAGCCTGATCCTTTTAGTCGCCATGACCATGCTTGGCATTAGCTCTATGAAAGGCTCTTCAACTGAGTTAACCATGGCTGGAAATTTACGCGAATCAGGATTAACTTTTCAGGCAGCCGAAGCTGGCTTACGCCAGGCTGAGGCTATTGTGGAAGACAGTTCTTCTACAGCAATGTTTGATGGAACAAGCCCCAGCTTACTAAGCAATACCGATGCAGACCCCGATTACCTTGATAAAACAAGCTGGGATTCTGCAACCACAACATCTATTTCGCTGGCAGGCATAAGTACAAACCCCCAATATATTATTAAATTTCTCGGGAACTGGGCTCAAAACCCATTAGCTCTGGTTAACATTGGCGCAGGGTACGGAGGACAACCACCAGGCAGTATTATTTCAAATTTTCGTTCAACATCCCGTGGCACAGGTCAAACAGGAAAAACTGCTCGAACTGTACAGTCTTATTACGGCAAGCAATATATAAATTAATGGTGAATACAATGAATCATTTATTAAAAAAATTAGGTATCGCAGCTTCGGTGAGTTTACTCACAATTTGTAGCAACTCCAGCCTGGCCGCAAGTACTTTAGCAACTACACCCTTGTTTGTAAGTATTGCTGTAGAACCTAACGTGTTTTTCACCTTCGATGATTCAGGCAGTATGGGCTGGGAAACAATGGTTGAAGAAGGTACAGCAGGTGTATCTACCATCGGTGGACGACCTGTTTTTCGAGGGTTTACCAAAGAGTATTATAACCCTGTCTGGGAAACAGACTGTAACGTAATACCTCCGGAAAGGCTTGTGCCTGATGCATGGGTTTACCGCAACCATCACGGCAACAAAAACTACTACAATCCAGCTGTAACCTATACACCCTGGGCAGGTGTTGATTCCAGTGGAAACCCAATCTACACAGAAACAGACCATGCAGACCCTACCGATGTAAGAGAGTATCCATACATAGCTGGTTCAGATTCGACTGACCTAACTGAGTGGCATGACTTTTATCTATATCCTTTTGGCAACTGCAACGGGGCTACCCGTTTTGACAATGTTCATTACATTCCCACTTACACTATCTGGAACGATGATGAAGGTGACGGCAAGATTGACTACACAGATGCACATACCACTGTTGAAATTGCTGCAGGATCAACAGAAATGCAAAACTTTACCAACTGGTTTGTTTTTTACCGCACTAGAGAGTACGCAGCTAAAGCCGCAATAGGCAAAGTCATTAATAACACTGATGCAACCCGAATGGGATTGGACGTTTTCAATGCCGGGCACCAGAAAGACCTGGCCTCGATGAATGATAGTAGCAATAAGGAAGACATGCTGGACAGCTTTTACAATGTGTGGTCAAGCGGTGGAACCCCGGCTCATCGATCCCTTAAACGTGTCGGAGAGTACTTTAAAGAAACCACCGGTGACACCCCTATTTTTGATCAAGATCACGGCGGTGAGTGCCAACAAAACTTCAACATTCTGATGACCGATGGTTTCTGGAATAGCTATTCTGACCCTGGTGTAGGCAATGCCGACTCCAGCAACACTGTCAGCACCCCTGCGAATCCTCGGTACGACGGCAACAAGGATGAATCAAATGACGGTGGTAACTACGAGGATTCATGGTCAAACACATTGGCCGATGTTGCCATGCACTATTATGAAACCGATTTAAGAAGTGATCTTGATGACTCTATACCCATCGTCAATGATCAGGATGAAGCCAACCACCAGCACCTGGTAACTTATACCATTGGGTTTGGTCTTAATGGCTCATTAGATCCAGAAATAGATGACCCATTAACAGGCGGCTCAACCTTCTGGCCTAACCCTATGGATACAGAAGATGAAGAGAGGGTAGATGACCTGTGGCATGCTGCCTATAACGGGCGTGGGCAATTTTTAAGCGCCTCAAATCCAGCTGAACTGGAAGAAGCCTTGAATATTGCGATTTCAGATATTGCCGAACGTACAGCAACAGCTGCTGCAGCATCAGTAACCACCGCAAAATTGACTACTGAATCAATAGTTTACCTGGCTGAGTTTAATACCAATCGCTGGCAGGGCACTATTAATGCCCACAAAATTAAAACCGATCCAACTACTGGAGAAGTATTGAGTACTGGCGAACTTGAAGCACAACCAGAATGGAGTGCTGGCAAGGCTCTGGATGATCGAGATTTAGATGCCAAACCAAGAACAATACTTACTTTTGATAAAGTAACGGATAATGATGGCATCCCTTTTTTATGGGATGAAATAAATTCAGATATAAAAGACGACCTCAGAACCAATGCCTTAGGTGTAGTTGTCGCTGATGACAGCATTGCCGAAGCCCGCCTTAACTACCTTCGAGGAGATCAATCCAATGAAGGCCAGGGACTTTTCTTTCGTGACAGAGCTACTCTTCTGGGTGATATCGTAAATTCAGGGCCAGTCTATGTCGGTAAGCCAAATTTAAGATGGCCCGAAAAATTTCCACTCGACAACACCTCTGCTTACTCCACTTTCGTTGAGGCTCAAGCCAGCCGAACAGGTGTTATTTATGTAGGTGCTAACGATGGTATGTTACATGGTTTTGAGGAAGTTAATGGCGAAGAGATACTAGCCTATATCCCCAGCAATCTGTATTCAACAGATACCGCGAAAGGTCTACACTATTTAACCGAACAAAATTATTCTCATCGATTCTATAACGACCTGACCCCTAGCGTTTCTGATGTTTATTTAAGCAGCGGCGCAGGATCAGGCTGGCGAACTGTATTAATCGCTGGCCAACGCGGGGGAGGTCGCGGTTACTTTGCTCTGGATGTAACCAATCCTGATAGTTTTACAAATGATTCTGCAAGCGAAACCGTTATGTGGGAATTCACTGGAGACGATGATGCCGACCTGGGTTATACCTTCAGTAAACCTCAAATCGCCATGACAAATAGCGGCAGATGGGTCGCAATATTTGGTAACGGCTACAATCAAACCGGTACAAGCGGAGAAGCTAAACTGTTTATTCTGGATATCGAAGCAGGTGTTGATGGCTCATGGGATGCCGGTGACTACAAGGTAATCACTACCGGTTCTGGCTCAGCTATCGCCCCGAATGGCCTGGGTACTCCCGCACTGGCCGATATTGATGAAAATGGAACCATTGATCGCGTCTATGCAGGCGATCTAAAAGGTCAGATGTGGGCATTCGATCTATCAGGTAATACATCGGCTTCCTGGGCACTTGCTCCAGAGCATACTGGAAACCCACTATTTACCACTGAGGGTAACCGCCCTATTACCTCCAAACCTATCCTGTCATTTCACCCAACCGAACCTAATGACTCAACAAACGCTCCTAATTTAATGGTATTTTTTGGTTCAGGTCAGTATCTATTTGATGAAGATAAAGATTTATCAGGTACTTTTGCAAACGGGAATTATTTTTATGGGGTGTGGGACAAAGGCGTAGCCGGTCTAACACGCAGTAAATTGATTGAACAAACTTATCGTACCGGTTTTACCCAGCGTGTATTAACCCAAAATAGTGTTGATTATGCCACTGACTATGGCTGGAACATCTCATTACCAGACTCGGGGGAACGAGTCGTTACCAACGCTGCGGTACGTGGTGACATTGTATTTTTCAACTCATCTGTCCCCACCGCTGACGCATGCTCAACCGGTGGATATGGATATCGTTTCGCTGTCGATATCGCCACAGGAGGAACTCCAGATGACCCGATACTTGACGTTACCAAAGACGGTACTGTTGATGAAGATGACACCATCGGCACGGATGAAGATGTACAATCTGCAGATGAACTATCTTCCCTGCCAACAGACAATACTTTTACTGACAAAGTCGGTTACACGGGCAGAGACCCTTTTGCTATCAGTGAGCTGGATTCACCTAATATCGGCCGATTTTCCTGGCAGGAGCTATTACAATGAAATATAAGATCAAACATTTTTTTTACAGCCTGATAATATCTCTGCTGCTAACAGCTCATTCATCTTATGCTCAGGTTATGCTGACAGAAGCTGGACAGGTATTTAGTATCAATGAGACAAGTATTATTCTTGACGATGCACAGTTTAAAATTTCGCCAACAGTAAAAGTGGTCACATTAAAAGGAAGCAAAAGATCTTTGAGTGACGTTAAATCAGGAGATTACATTCAAATTTCTATTTTCAAATTTAATAAACAACACCTGGTTGACAGAATAGTTATTCTGGATGGGCCAGTACAAGAAGTTTCAGAGCCTTAGAGGAGAGCAACTATGACCAAACATTATTCAGCGGGTTTTTCATTGATAGAATTAATGATTGGAATAGTCATCATTGGAACTCTTGCTTCTATAGCAACGTCCTACTATGGCCAATACGTTATATCTGCTAAGTGTAGCGAAGGGCGATCAGCATTACTTGAAAGATCAGCTTCTCTTGAAAAATGTAAAGCCATTTACGGGGCGTATAATAATAACTGCAATATTGACACTGGCACTACGTCAGGTGGTAACTTCAGTATTGGCCTTGTACGAGACGCAACAACCTTTACTCTAACCGCAACCGGAACCGGCCAGATGGTAAGCGCAGAAAATACAATTTGTACAACGATAACGCTTAACCACCTCAGCGTACAGGGTGGCTCTGGCACAGAGCCCTGGTAATAATCCCCCTCTATTCACACTTTTAACAGGGCTCTGATATAATCAGCGCCCTTTCTTTATGTTGCCCTCATTATGACTCGAAAAGCCGCAGCTTTAATTTCAGGTGGATTAGATTCCTTGCTGGCTGCCAAAGCAATTCAGCAACAGGGTATTCACGTTGAAGGCATTAACTTTTTTACCGGCTTTTGCGTAGAAGGACATACTCACGCCATTCGTAAAAAGGACAAAGCTAAACCGAAACGAAATAATGCACTCTGGGTCGCAGAGCAACTGGGCATAAAGTTACATATTATTGACATCGTTGAAGAATATAAAGATGTTGTTATCAACCCCAAACATGGTTATGGCGCAAATTTGAACCCCTGTCTGGATTGTAAAATTTTCATGGTGCAAAAGGCTCATGAATGGATTCAGAAAAAAGGTTTCGACTTCCTTATCACCGGTGAAGTCATCGGGCAAAGACCCATGTCTCAGCGCAAAGAAACCATGCCTATCATTTCAAATGAATCCGGTGCAGACGACTTATTACTACGTCCCTTATGTGCAAAAAATTTACCTGAAACCAAAGCAGAGCTTGAAGGCTGGGTGAGTCGCGATGAATTGTTTGGCTTTTCTGGAAGATCACGTAAACCTCAGATGGCCCTTGCAAAACAATATGGCTTTGAAGATTACGCTCAACCTGCCGGTGGCTGCTGCTTTCTTACCGATGAAAACTATTCCGTTAAATTGCAGGATTTATGGGCAAACCGCGGTGAGAAAAAATATGACCTGGATGACATTATGCTGCTTAAAGTTGGTCGCCATATTCGTCCTGAAAAATCCTATAAAATAATTATTGCTCGCGAGGAAGGAGAGACCCGCTTTCTGAGTGGTTACAAAAAACAGTTTCAATCAATCAAAACCATTAACTACGCTGGCCCACTGGCCCTGATTGAAGGCGCTGAATTAAACGAAGAACAGATCAAGCTAGCCTGTGCCATCATCGCTCGCTTCAGCAAAGGAAAAAATGCCGACTCTGTAGAACTGACCTATAGCTCAGCAGGTGGAGACCCCAGAACCATACACGTCAAAGCACTGGCTGCTCATGAAGTTCCTGAAGACTGGTACCTGGTGTAATGCCTGAAGATAATCAATACATTGAAGTTGATGCAAGGCGCTTACTCTGTCCCATGCCCGTCATAAGGTTACAGGATGCTATCAACGAAGTAGCGATTGGAGATCTGGTTAAAATAACCTGCACAGACCCCGGGGTTAAAAATGATATCCCCGCCTGGTGTAATATCAATAAGCACATGCTTTTAAGCATGCAAGATCAGGAGTACGAAATCATCATTACTGTACGCAAGGAAAATGATGATTGAGCAACGCAAAAAAGTAATCCAGAAGGTCACTTACACCGGTATTTTTGTCAATATCGTGTTAGCCATGGCTCAAATTATTTCTGGCTTTCTAGCACACTCTCAAGCTTTACTGGCCGATGGTCTACACACACTTGCTGATCTGATCAGTGATTTTATCGTACTAATAACTGCTCACCATTCGGCAAAAGAAGCCGATGATGCTCACCCTTACGGTCATGCCCGAATCGAAACTCTGTCTTCAATTTTTCTTGGTCTTGCTCTGATAGCTGTCGCATTGGGTATGGGTTATCGAGGCATTCAGTCATTCGCACAAACAGAAACAGTTCAAACAGAAACTTACGCCCTGTTTTTTGCATTTCTTGCAATATTAAGTAAAGAATTTTTGTACCGCTACACTATTCATGCTGCACGTAAAATCAAATCAACTTTGCTTGAAAGCAATGCATTGCACCACCGCTCCGATGTATTTTCTTCAGTAGTCGTGGTGATTGGTGTCGGCGCACAAGTTGCAGGCATTGATCATATGGATGCTCTCGCTGCAATAGTCATCTCTGTGATGATTTCATTAATGGGCATACACCTGATTAAAAAAGCTTTTGAAGAATTGATTGATACCAGCCTTGACCAGCAACTGGTCGAACAGGTTAAATCCCACATTCACAATATAAGTGGTGTTGTGGCTGTTCACAGCTTGAGATCACGTTCGATGGGCGGAATGGGTTATATCGATACAGAAATTAGAGTCAATCCTCGTCTCAGCGTTTCTGAAGCTCATTATATTTCACTGCATATCGAGCAAACTGTAAAAAAGAAATTTACCGAAATCTCTGATATTACCGTGCACATAGACCCGGTTACCGAAACCGAACATGAATATATTTTACAGCTACCCAGACGTTCAGAGCTTTTATTCCAACTTTACTCTGTCTGGGAAAATCTGGAAAATTCAGAAAAAATAAAAAATATCCATTTACACTATCTAACCAGGCAAATAGAAGTTGATATCATTTTGCCGCTGGAATTTGGTTGCGATAAAAGCAATACACTGGCAGAACAATTGTACGAGAGAGCAGATAACATTCCTTTTGTTGGCAAAATAAATATCTATTACGCACCGTAATAACCCCCCCAATTTGACCAGCGCACTATTAAGGTGCGTAAAATTTCTACATTATTTTGTAGCATTAATTGGCTAGCTATAAATATTCTGTACAATGCTTGATACTTCAACCTGGGAAAATCAGTTGAATTACGAAAGTATGCACTAGTTCTTGATTCGTCTAGCTATATGAAAAAAGTACTCTTCACCAATAAGGTGACAACGTATTTTTTCATTACACTAGCCAAACCAATAACTTGCACATCTTTTTCGTACTTAACTAATTTTTCCAGGTTCAACAATTTCCCATTCATCAACTATCTTTAAGGAGGATAGCGATATGACCCCAGCTGACGTAATAGGCCTAATCAATGACCATGGTGTAAAATTCGTCGATTTACGCTTTACCGATACTATCGGAAAAGAACAACATGTATCCATCCCGGCAAGTACGTTGGATGAAGATGTATTCACCGAAGGAAAAATGTTCGACGGTTCATCCATTGCTGGATGGAAAGGTATAAATGAATCAGACATGATCATGATGTTAGATGCAGATTCGGCAGTGTTGGACCCTTTTACCGACGAGCCAACTGTTAATATTCGTTGTGACATCATTGAACCCGCCTCCGGGGAAGGATATGAGCGCGACCCTCGCTCAATCGCCAAACGTGCAGAAGCTTACCTGAACTCTACTGGAATTGCGGATACTGCTTATTTTGGTCCCGAGAATGAGTTCTTTGTATTTGACGATGTTAAATGGGGCAACACCATGGGACATTCGTTTTACCAGATAGATTCTGAAGAATCCGAATGGAACTCTTCAAAGCATTATGAAGATGGCAACATGGGACACCGTCCCGGCATTAAAGGTGGTTATTTCCCTGTGCCCCCTGTCGATTCCCTGCATGATTTACGCGGAGCCATGTGTCTGGCCATTGAAGAAATGGGACAACAGGTAGAAGTTCATCATCACGAAGTTGCTACCGCTGGCCAATGTGAAATTGGAGTCGCCTTCAATACCCTGGTTCAGAAGGCCGATGAAGTGCAAACACTTAAGTACTGCATTCACAATGTTGCTCATAGCTATGGAAAAACGGCAACATTCATGCCTAAACCTATGGTCGGAGATAATGGTAACGGTATGCACGTTCACCAGTCCCTTATTAAAGATGGTGAAAACCTGTTTTCAGGTGATAGCTATGGCGGATTATCAGAAATGGCACTGTACTATATTGGTGGCATTATCAAACATGCCAAGGCAATCAACGCATTTGCAAATGCCTCAACCAACAGTTACAAGCGTTTAGTCCCCGGCTTTGAAGCCCCTGTCATGCTGGCTTATTCTGCACGCAATCGTTCAGCCTCAATTCGCATACCTTACGTCACTAATCCAAAAGCTCGAAGAGTCGAAATTCGTTTCCCTGATTCCACAGCCAATCCATACCTGGCCTTCTCTGCCATGCTGATGGCCGGAATTGACGGCATCAAAAACCGCATACATCCAGGTGAAGCAATGGATAAGGATTTATATGACCTGCCAGCAGAAGAAGAGGCCGCTATTCCTCAGGTAGCTTTTTCTTTAGATGAGGCTCTTACAGCACTGGATGCAGACCGTGACTTCCTGACAGAAGGTGGTGTTTTTACCGATGACGTTATTGATGCCTACCTCGAACTTAAAGATGAAGAAGTTCAGCGTTTACGCCTGGCAACTAACCCGGTTGAATTCGACATGTACTACAGCCTTTAAGTCGGCAGTCGGCAGTCGGCAGTCGGCAGTCGGCAGTCGGCAGTCGGCAGTCGGCAAAGTATAATTATAGTCCCTGTGATAAGGGGCTTTTTTTTTGCAGTCTGAAAAATATTCCTACTTGCACTATAATAGTGCAAGATTAATGACCTCTTCATTGATGTTTAGGCTCAAACAACATTGAAGCCCGCTATATATAGCTTTCCTAGTTTTGGCACTTTAATTGCTTTTCATATCTCATGCCTTATATTGAAGCCAGCAAAATTCTTGATTACCTGAACAGCAGCATTATCTGTCTGAGTGAAGATCTGACCATTAATCAGGTCAATGCAACAGCAGAAGTTTTTTTTGATACCAGTGAAAAAATATTGCTCAATAAGCCTTTTCCCTCACTATTTGACCCTAATGGCGACAACTCGATTTTATCATCTTTACAATTCAGTCTGACTCACAACCATCAAATTACAGAACACGAAGCCACAGTAACACTGGCCAACAGAAAAACAATCATTACCGACTATTCAATTCACCCCATCATCGAAGTCAATCAGTTAAACCTGCTTGTTGAGCTATTACCGATAGACCGACATCTGGAGATTGCAAAAGACGGCCAAAGAATTAATCAGCAAACGGCCAGTCAGCAGTTAGCCCGGGGCATGGCACATGAAATCAAAAACCCCCTGGGTGGAATTCGTGGAGCAGCTCAATTACTGGAAGGCGAGATAACCAACCCGGAATTAAAAGAATACACCGATGTCATCATCAGGGAAGCTGACCGGTTACAAAGATTACTCAACAGTATGCTTGGCCCAAACCGAAAAATTGAAAAACAAAAAATAAATATACTGGAAGTACTGGAACATGTACGCAGTCTGATACTGGCTGAGTTCTCAGACCTTAAAATCATTAGAGATTACGACCCCAGTATCCCTGAATTAATGGCCGACAAAAACCAGCTGATTCAGGCTTTTTTAAACATTGCCAGAAATTCTGCGCAGTCCGTTATTTTAAACAAAGATAAAAGTGCTGAGATTACTTTCAAAACTCGCATAAACCGACAACATACTGTTGGCAATCAACGCTATAAACATGTCATGCAAATCGACATTATCGATAACGGAGCAGGTATTGCCGATGAAGTAATGGAAAATTTATTCTTACCCATGGTTACAAACAAACCCGATGGAACTGGCCTGGGCTTACCAATCGCTCAACAAATTATCGTGGGGCACCTAGGCATTATCCAGTGCCAGAATGAACAAAATCACACCATATTTACAACCTTGCTACCACTTGAGGATGCATCATGAACGACAAACAGGGAACAGCATCTTGCATCTGGATTATTGATGACGATCAATCAATTAGATGGGTTCTGGAAAAAGCTTTAAAAAAGGCTAATTTTAATACCAAAACTTTCGACTCAGCCTCCATCGCCTTAACTCAGCTCAAACGTCAGGACGGTGATCTACCCGACACCATTATTACCGACGTACGCATGCCGGGCATTGATGGTTTTGAATTCATGAATCAGGTGCACAATTTTGATGCTGATATGCCCATCATAATCATGACAGCTTATTCGGATCTTGATACCACGGTACAGGCTTACCAGGAAGGTGCTTTCGAGTACCTGTCCAAACCATTCGATATCCAGGAAGCAACAAACCTTGCAACGCGTGCCGTACAAAAAAGATTCGAAACCACGCCAAAAAATACAAATCCTGATATCTCCAGTGAAATCATTGGAGACTCCGCTGCAATGCAGGAAATATTCAGGGTAATTGGCCGCTTGTCCAGATCTCACATCAGCGTTTTAATTAATGGAGAATCGGGAACCGGAAAAGAGCTAGTAGCTCAGGCCCTTCACAAACATAGCCCCCGTGTTAACAATGCTTTTATAGCCATTAATACCGCTGCTATACCCAGCGAGTTATTAGAATCAGAATTATTTGGCCACGAAAAAGGGGCCTTCACCGGCGCACAAAGTCAACACAAAGGTCGCTTTGAACAAGCCAATGGAGGAACTCTCTTTCTGGATGAAATCGGTGATATGCCAATGGCATTACAAACCCGGCTATTACGTGTTCTGGCAGAAGGTGAATTTTTTAGAGTGGGAGGTATCTCAGCTATTAAAGCTGACGTTAGAATTATCGCAGCAACACATCAAAACCTGAAAGAACTAGTCCGACAGGGGCAATTTAGAGAAGACCTTTACCACCGACTCAACGTCATAAAAATACATTTACCGGCAATCCGTGAACGACGAGACGATATTCCATTATTATTGAACCACTTTATGCAGCAAGCTTCTATCGAGCTTAATGAAACGACCAAAACACTCGGTCAAGAAGTTTTAGATTACCTTGTTACTCTGCCCTGGAGTGGCAACGTTCGCCAGATTGAAAACACCTGTCGTTGGTTTAGTGTCATGGCCACCGGCAATACCATTCAAATAAGTGATCTACCGGATGAATTACAAACCAATCAAGCCAATCAGCCTGAAGTTATAATTAACGATATAAAAGTAGCGACCAATAACCTTGAGTGGACCTCTCTTCTAAGACAATGGACACAAAACCAGTTAAATGCAGGCGAAGAAAACTTATTATCCCAGGCACTACCCATGTTCGAAAAAACACTGCTTGAGTGTGCCCTCAATAAAACAGGCGGGCGAAAAATAGAAGCAGCCAAATTACTGGGCTGGGGCAGAAACACCCTGACTCGCAAGCTAAAAGAGCTAAATTCGTAGAGCGTGCAGCCCTCACAAATTTCCTCTTTTTTAACAGTAGAATTTAAAATTTTTCACCACGAAGGAAACGAAGGTGAATCATTATGTCATAATCAAGTTTGTTTGAAATCATGACTAATGCTTAAACCGTTAGATTTTAATAAATATTCTTTTTCCCTTCGTATCTTCCTGGTGATCGTTTTTTTACTTTTAATGACGCTGAAGAGTTACTTCAGAAATGCAATTCATATAAGCTTGCTCAAGGGTTTTCGCATTAAAATGCTTTAGACAGGCAACAGGGGAGCCGTCATATACAATTTTTCCATCATGCAAAATTCCAAACTGGTCACAAATTTCTTCTGCATCTGCCAGCATATGTGTGCTGTAAAAAATGGTGCGGTTGTTTTCCCGCTCAGATATCAATAACTCTTTAAAGTGATAGCGAGCTTTAGGGTCAAGGCCACTTAATGGCTCATCCAGAATAATCAGGGGTTTATCCAGCATAAAACAACTGATCAAACCCAGCTTCTGCTTCATACCTTTTGAATAACTATTGGTTTTATTATTCAGGCAGAAAAAATCCAGACCTAGTTGCTCGCATAATTGCTCAATCTTGACTTTATTATGCGGTTGACAGTAGACACCGTAAACAAATTTGAGAAATTGCCAGCCAGTAACATCTTTTTTTATATCGAAATTCTCGGGAAGATAAGCCAACAGGTCACGAGCAGACATTAACTTATGATCAAACCCGCCTAAACTAACTTCACCCTGTTGAATATTCCGAATTAAATCCAGTATGATTTTAATTAAGGTAGATTTCCCAGCCCCATTCACACCTGCCAAAGCATAAAAACAATTCTGCTGAATGGATAAATTCAGTCCACGCAGGACGAAGTTGTTATCTATCTGATAATGTAAATTTTTAACCTCAAGCACTCAAATTTACCTCAAAAAAAAGCCTGCACAGGGGCAGGCTCTTCTAAACTATCGACTGAAAGTTACAAGCGGAAAGCCAAATTATAACGCTCAGCATCATCATAACTGGTAGCGCTACTAGCAGTACCATCAGTAGTTACAGTTTGATCATTTACATCAGACTGGATTCTTCCACCATCCGGAAGACCATCATCAAGTCTTGCTTCAAGAATTTTTGCGATCGGCCCTTCTATTTGACCAAAAATCGTAACATGACCAGCTATTTCGAATGCTCCATCTTGTATTCCGATCAAACCACCATACGCATTAGAAGGCTGAGTAGTATCTGTACCACCACCAGGAATCAGTCCTGCCGCTCTTAAATGCATCCAGAACATCGCTGATTCATCAGTTACAGCTGCAGGAGTCCAGTCTCCACCAATAAGACCATCACCATTACCATTATTTGCATTTGCAACGTCGTAAATATCAAATCGACCAGCATCCGTACCGTCTCCACCAGCACCACTATCATCACCTGGTAACTGCAAGTAACGATCCTGATAGGAAAACATCGCAGCCGCGATACCAGCATTATCCGATTCAATACGTTTTAATTTAGCGTTTGTAATCATTTCCTGACCTTTCAGTACCCCACCGATTAGTAGACCAACGATAACCAGCACAATGGCAATTTCTACCAGAGTAAAACCTTTATTAGTATGGATTTTCAATTTATTTCTCCTGTAAATACACATTTTATATATTTACAAAGCATTTATAATGCCAATAACGATTTATGCATGTAATTCAATTATATTTATTTATTCCGATATTACAGGCAATAGCTCCTGTCAATTCTTCGACAGCACCTGTTGAATTTTCAACAATCTTGCCTGTAAAAACCGTAATTCATCCTTATCTGTGATTTCACCACTTTTCAGCATTGAAGAAATAAGAAGTTGTGCGGATTCAAATTGACTTAGCTCATCCAGCAGCACCAGTTTCATGTCCCTCGCCCAGAATGGTAGCTTTATACCTTTAGGTAAATCAGCTATCTGCTCGGCAACCTTTAAAGCCGCAGGTAAATCATTCAACTGGTGCTTGAGCAATAAACATGCCTCCGTCATACGTCTCCAATGCTTCTGAGGATTTTTCTTAAACAGCTTTTCTATAACATCAACCATCAGCCTTATTTTGGCTTTATCATCCACATGACTATAAACTCTGGATGCCAAAAACGCCGGATAATCTGAATTTGGATTTATTTTTTCAATTGTTAACAGCCAGTCACTCAATACCGCATAATCCAGATGACGATAACTAACGTGCATACCCTTCTGGTTATCATGAAGCTGTACACCCATTAAAAGCAGGAAACTCAACAGCTTATCTGATCCAAATGAAATAGCCTTATAGTACCCAGACTCTAATGGAGCTTTTAATTGCTTATAAGCAACACCTGAAGATTCACTGTAACTGTGGTGATAAAATCCCTGACCCGCAAAAAAAATAAAAAACAGCCACAAAAAATATACGGGTACCTGTCGAATATTTCGATGCTGAATACTCATTTTCAATTAAATTCTTTTCGGTAAAAATCAATCAGTAAAACCGACTGAATAAAAGCACTATA
>JABHSO010000182.1 GCA_018669845.1 Gammaproteobacteria bacterium
AAAGGTTTAACGGTAAAGGATTTACTGGATCTGTTCAGTCGGACTCAGGGTGAGCAATTGTCGGATGATGCTTTGTTGCTGGGGTAATTAGAGATAATGGTGCGCCGTGCGCACCATCTTTTATTTATTACCCATCAAGGGCTTAAATACATCAAGATCCCACGGTCGCATAGCAATCAACAATCCCTGGTTGTAACGTTTATTCAAAGGTAACTTTAAATCCTGTCGATGTAACTCGGTAAACTCCTGAGCCAGTCCCCTGATTTTATTCAACATAATCTGAGTGGAAGCATCGCCTAATAAAGCGAATTGAAACAACCTGCAATCCTGCTCTTTATTAAAATTAGCCTTTAAAAATTGATTCTGTATCTGTTGCTGAAAGAATATTTCTATCGGGCCATGTGGTAACCAGTTGAAGTTTTCATTAATGAGTAGTTTGATACGGTTGCCGGGTAACAGATCGATGATTTTCAGATGATCGAGTTGCGCAAGATAATGAATACATTCTGTTTCTGAGATTTGATAATGCGTGATGATATCCTCAAAACTTAGATGATTGCGTACGCTGACCGCGACCAGTAACAGTTTGGTATCACTCACCAGCTGTTTTTCCTGTTCCAGACTTAAACTGAAAATACGTAGGCGTGATGCATTATAAAGCTCAAACAAATCACTTAATTCCATCTGTACCAGTTTGCAAATCTGCTCCAGTCTTTGCAGGGTAAATCGCTGAGTTGCAAACAGGCGTTTAACATTCGCTTCACTCATGTCCAGTTGTTTAGCAACATCAGCATATGTGTAAGACGACTCTTTTAGAGCCTGTTTCAGGGTTTTAATCAAAGCTCTGGTTTGATCCATAATATCTCTCTTTCAATTTTTCTATAAATTTATAGATTTTTTTCACCATGAAGACACGAAGCTCACGAAGAAAAACAAATAATGCTAAAAGGAATTGGAAAAAGCAGTCATTGTCATGAATTTAAAGGCTTATTGCTAAATAACGAATGTACCTTCATGACTTCGGGGTGAATTTTTTAATTTTTTTGAATATGCAAAGTAGTTACTAAAGTATTATATAAATATACTAATAGGTCAAATATCTAAGACTATTTTGATAAAGGTTTAAAAATAGTGATCCATGGGTAATTCTCTACCTGTCTAATTCAACAACGGAGAAACCCATGAAAAATTTAAAACGAGTGTCCAGATGGATGACAGTTGCATTTATCGCAGTTGTTACAAATTTTCTTGTAACAACGAGTGGATTTGCAGCAGGTTTACTGACCCCCTCAAATGCTCAGTTCTCAGTGCTAGAAATAAAAACTCATGATGTGAATGTCATCATTGAAGATGGATTTGCCATCACTACGGTAGAGCAGGTTTTCAGCAACCCACATTCTCAAGATCTAGAGGCCGTCTATTCTTTTCCGGTACCTGAAAAAGCAGCTGTAGCCGAATTTACAGTATGGATTGATGGGAAACCGGTAATTGGAGAAGTACTGGAAAAGCAGCAAGCTCGTGAAGTTTATCGAGCTGAAAAACAGGCAGGACGTGATGCTGGCCTGATGCAAAAAGATGAGTATAAAACTTTCGATATGAAGGTGTCCCCTGTGCGTGCCGGGCAGGATACACGGATTCGTTTTGTTTATATGCAACCTGCTGATGTAGATACCGGTATGGGTCGTTATGTATATCCACTGGAAGAAGGTGGTGTTGATGAACAAAAATTTTCATTCTGGACAGCCACAGAAACGGTGCAACAACAATTCAGCTTTAACCTGGCTCTTAAATCATCATACCCGGTTGAGGCATTACGTTTCCCCAACCAGTCCCAGGCTGTTATTAGCCAAAAATCTGCTGGAGAATGGAGTGCGAATTTAACTTCTTCAGGAAGTAATCCACAAGTTGAGCAAGGTCAGCAGGTAAATGCCATGCAGCCTGCTTTCAAACTGGATAAAGATCTGGTGGTGTACTGGCGTCATCAGGCTGGTTTGCCGGGCAGTGTTGATCTTGTAAGTTATAAACCTGAAGGTGCTCGTAAAGGAACTTTCATGTTAACACTGACCCCGGGTGATGATCTGAAGCTTGTTGAAGAAGGCAGAGACTGGATTTTTGTACTGGATATTTCTGGCTCTATGAATGGTAAATATGCCACGCTGGTTGATGGTGTGCAAAGAGCACTGTCAAAAATGAATTCTAATGACCGGTTTCGTGTGGTTCTGTTTAATAACAGGGCACAAGAATTAACGCAGGGTTATGTTAATGCTACTCCTGAAATGGTCAAACATTACAGTGATTCTCTGTTACAGGTTACCCCCGGGAATGGCACAAATTTATATGCAGGTTTAAAGAATGGTTTACGTGGAATTGATGCAGATAGAACAAGTTCTATCGTGTTAGTGACTGATGGCGTGGCCAATGTGGGTGAAACCCATCAGAAAAAATTCATCAAGTTATTAGCTAAAAAAGATATCCGTTTATTTACTTTTATTATGGGTAACAGTGCTAACCGTCCCATGCTACAGACTCTTACCAGGGTATCTAATGGCTTTGCCATCAGCATTTCTAATAGTGATGATATCGTGGGGAAAATTATGGAAGCCACGAGCAAGGTAACCCATCAAAGTTTACACGGTGTTGAGTTATCGATTCGTGGTGTTAAAACTTCTAATGTTAGCCCGAAGAAAATATCCAGCCTTTACCGTGGACAACAGCTGGTGATCTTTGGTCATTACTGGGGAGAAGGTCTTGCTGATATCCATTTGAGTGGAAAAATTTCGGGTGAGAAAAAAGACTACAGCACACAAATAGAATTTCCAGCAACGGCTAATGCCCATCCCGAACTTGAAAGGCTGTGGGCGTATTCATCCATTCAGGACATGATGCAGGAGATGAATGATTTTGGTGAAGATGCTGACCTGAAACAGGCTGTGACTGATCTTTCGATTGAATATGGTCTGGTCAGTAATTATACATCGATGGTTGTGGTACGTGATGAGGTTTTCGAGT
>JABHSO010000110.1 GCA_018669845.1 Gammaproteobacteria bacterium
AAACACCGATCAATGACAACAAAGGTTGTGGTGGTGTCATGAGAGTTGCGCCACTTGGACTTTATCCGGCAAAATGGAATGCCGAACAGACATTTGAACTGGCCATGCGTGCAGCCGCGATTACTCATACCCATCCAACGGGATACCTTTCAGCAGGATCGTTGGCAGTAATGATATTTTTCCTTATGCAGGGAAAAGAATTACAAAATGCGATAGAGGAAACGAAAAGTATTCTGCAAAGCTATCCGAATCATAGTGAAACGATGGCAAAGATTGATCAGGCCATAAACTTTGCAAACTCAGAAATGAAGCCTCTCACTGCTATAGAGGCGTTAGGTCAAGGATGGATTGCAGAGGAAGCGCTTGGAATAGGACTTTTCTCTGCATTAAGGGGTGATAGCTACACTGAGGTAATTCAAATTGCCGCGAACCATACTGGCGATTCAGATTCTACAGCTTCTATTGCGGGGCAAATATACGGTGCATGGAAAGGTGCTAATGAAATTCCAAAGGAATGGATAGATTCACTGGATGTTCATGATGTAATGGTTCAGTTGCTGTCAAAAATCTGATTTTTTGAAGTATTTTGTTTTTGCACTATGTAGTGGTTTGCCTTTCCAGGCCTGTACGCAAAACACGTTTGACGTGATAACGCTCAAGGATATGTTCAGTACTGGACACGTGGTCGGCATCACTGTGACTCTGTACCAGTAACTCAATAACAGAGCACTCCGGTATTAATTCACGCACCCTGCCCATCACCAGGCGTTCGGCATTCCAGTGACCGGTGTCATAAATAATATACTGATTATCTGGTAGCACGATGAGCTCTGCAAGACCAGGCCCCGTATCAATGATTCGGACAAAGACACTATCAGGTTCCACAGATAGTGCTAAAGCCGTGGTCGATAGCATTTGAAAAAACAACACTTTGAAAACTAGGGTCATTCTGCGTAACAAAAATTATTCATGTCTTCTCCTTGAAGAAGGCAAGGAAGCCGCCAACCCCGCTGAGACGGATGCGTAAAGCAATGTAGCAGAGGAACGCAGGTAGAATGTATGACTGAACCAAATATTTCGCCATGTTTCTCAATATGTTCTCAGTGCGTTATAATAGCTGAATGAAGCAAAAGTCCTACAGATTTCGTTTTTACCCCAACAAAACCCAGAAGAAATTGTTAACTCAATACTTCGGGGCAAAGCGATTTGTCTGGAATACCTGCTTGGCCTGGCGTTCAAATTTTTATAAAGAAAATAAAGAATCCGTTACCGGTGTTGATTACAGTAGAGAATTAACCTGGTTGAAGAAATTTGAACCGTATAGCTGGCTAAAAGAAATCCCATCTTCAATAGCCACCCAATGCCTTAGAGATCAGGACAAAGCGTTTAAAAAATTCTTCAAAGAAAAAGAAACTGGTTACCCCAAGTTCAAATCTCGCCATCGACAACAAAGCATTCGATTCCAGATGGATCAACGTGTAGTCATGAATAATTACCGGGCTGGTAGTTTATTAAAAATTCCCGGATTAGGGAAAGTGAAGATCACATGGTCAAGAAACCCGATTGGCATTCCTAAAATGGTGACCGTCAGTCTGGACACTGCCGGCCGATACTTTGTGTCGATGGGCATAGAAGAAGCCATACAGACTAAACCACCGGTTGAAAAAACCGCAGGCATTGATCTGGGCACCTTAACCAGCATGACCTTAAGTGATGGGTATGAAGTGCCTAATCCAAGGCACCTGTTAAAGCGAAAATATCAACTGAAAAAACTTCAACAACGACTGGCCAGACAACAAAAAGATTCAAATAGAAGAACTAAAACTAGAGTTAGAATAGGGAAATTACACGCAAGGATTGCAGATTGCAGACGTGAATATTGTCATCAGGTCACGACTAAAATAATTAACGAAAACCAAGTGATTGTTTTAGAGGATCTGAATGTAAAGGGTATGACCGCCAGCAGTAAAGGCAATAAAGAAAAGCCGGGCAAGATGGTTAAACAGAAGTCCGGACTAAATAGATCCATCCTGGATGTATCGTTTGGTGAAATAGCGAGGCAGTTAGAATACAAAGCAGACTGGTACGGAAGAACCTTAATCAAAGTAGACAGGTACTATCCATCCAGTAAATTGTGTTCAACGCCCGGTTGTGATTATAAGGCTGATAAAATGCCTTTAAAGATTCGAGAATGGACATGCCCACAATGCCAGGCAGTTCATGACCGAGACATCAATGCCGCCATCAACATAAAGAATGAAGGCTTAAGAAGCATAGCACCCGCAGGAATGAAGGGGCTACAATTGCGCGACTCTGCCAGTGAAGGGGTTTACTCCATGACTGTGTCACCGCGAAACTACGATCAACCTAACAGTTGTCAGGAACGACTGTGACGGGGGATTTGGTGAATTCCGAAATCAGTACCGAGTGCAGTTTACAGAGTCCCGATATTTTCAGTTGACCACACAATTTCAGGGTATGGATTAACAAAGGGCTGTGCCGAGTCCAGCGTAAATTCAGCAGAGGGTAGCAACAGACACTCACTTATGCATGCCCCGGTATACCAGAGAGTACTGATCATCAATCGCCATTATCTTTCGGGTTTCGTCCAGCAGTTTATGGGTATCTGGCAACAGTAAATAAGTCGGTAACTCAGTGTATTCGAGCACAACGGTGCGTTATGCGAGTAACACCTGCTTATCACTTCGAAACACCCACTCTCAATGCAAGATCAAGCAATGTCTGAACACCACTTAATTAGACAAAAAATGGGTATTGCCATATAATACGTACCAATTAACAGGCATATAAGGCGACACAATGAACTCATTGACCGAAAATTTGATTGATAAATCAGGCATTGTCAGCCCAGGAGCAGTTGCCGAACTATTTCATACCACATTAAAAGAAATTGCATCATTGTCAGGATTATCCCCGGATACGGTTTCTAAACAAAACCGGTTTCGCTCGAAAACGTCACAGAAAAGATTACGAGATATTGTATTGATCCTGAATCGCGCCCTGCTATGGTGTGGCACACCTATGCAGGCTTATGCATGGTTTCGCTCAGAGCCAATTCCGAGTTTTGGAGACCTCACTGCTGAAGATTTGGTGAAACGAGGAATGGCTGAGTCAGTTCTGGAATACATTGGGCGCATCGCTGAAGGTGGATATGCCTAGTGCTGTTTAAAGGG
>JABHSO010000161.1 GCA_018669845.1 Gammaproteobacteria bacterium
GCTACAGCTACTTTAGCTTTAAAGGCTGTTGAATGGTTTCTACGTTTTCTTCTCATCTTCTGCTCCTGTCTCTAGGACACTAGTTTTACAGAAAGCACTTAAGTTTTATATATTATTGTCCGACTGATTGGGTCCACTTCTTGATATGCTTGATGATTCCGATGATCTTGCAATTCTTGAAGGCATTCTTGGATTAGCATCAGCATTTCAACGAACGGTAATTGCAGAAGGAGTTGAAACGGAGGAACATGGGAAGTTGTTATTACAGCTTGGCTGTGATCTTGGACAGGGATTTGGAATTGCTAAACCTATGCCTTCAACAGACATACTTCACTGGGTAAAAACCTGGAAGCCTACATCTGGCTGGAAGAATATAAATAAAATGAGTAGTGAGGACTTTTCTTTACTTTTTGCTACTATCGACCACCGTTGTTGGGTTCGTGGGATTCAACAATATATTGATGATTTAAATGATAACCCGCCACCACTAAAAGCGACTAGTTGTCGTTTTGACCAATGGCTTAAAGGAACAGGAAAAAGGAATTACTCATCTTTATCCAGTTTTAATAATGTTATGGATTTACATGAAAAAATTCATAACAAAGGGTCAGAGTTATTTAATGCAAAGGAAAATGGCACTGATACTCAATTAGACTTAAAAGCTCTTTATGAGATTCATGACTCAATTGAAAAAGAGTTAAAAGAATTAATTAATGAAGTTCCACAAATTTAATTTCTCAAGATTTATAAACTGCTCCAGTCAGTAGATTTTAATAAGTCTGTCATTTCTTTGCCAGGAACAGGTCTACTATAATAATATCCTTGAATCAGATCACAGCCATGATCCAGTAAGAAGTCTTTCTGCTCTTTTAATTCCACACCTTCAGCTATAACATTTAGGTTCATGTTTTTGGCTAATGAAATGGTAGATTTGATAATAATACGATCATCCTCATCATCTAAAATATCTTGAACAAAAGACTGATCAATTTTAAGTTTATTGATCGGTAGACGTTTTAAATAGGAAAGAGATGAGTATCCTGTGCCAAAATCATCGATAGCAATTTCAATTCCCATATCCTGTAATTTTTGTAACGTATCAATGGCTTTTACCGGGTCATCCATCACGTGATTTTCTGTAATTTCAAGCTCAATCCATTCGGGTTTGCAATTATTATTTCTGAGTTTTTCCGATAAAACTTCGAGTAGTTGAGCCTGTTGAAACTGTTTCCCTGAAAGGTTAATCGCCATACGTCCAGTCAGTTGATAATCCTTCATCCAGACGGCCATTTGCTTTGTTGATATATCAAATACCTGTTCACCTAACTGAATAATTAACCCTGTTTTTTCTGCCAAAGGTATAAATTGAGCGGGTGAGACAATCCCCAATTCGGGGTGTTGCCAGCGAACCAGGGCTTCCATCCCAATAATTTGATTATTTTTGGCACTAACCTGAGGTTGGTAATAGACCGTTAACTGGTTTTGTTCCAGAGCATAACGCAAGCTGCTTTCCATTAAGATATGCTCAAAAGCTTTTTGAGTCATATCTTCAGTATAATAACGATAGGTATTTCGTCCCCCATCTTTTGCCTTGTACATAGCGGCATCCGCATTTCTCAACAACTCTTCAGATGAAGTTGCATCATCTGGATAAATACTAATACCAATACTGGTTGTTACATAAAGGTCATGTCCTTGTATCTGGAATTTTTCCTGTAGAGCCTTGATAATTTTTGTTGCAATTTCAGTCACAATATCATTATCTTTAATGTCATTAATAATGATAGTAAATTCATCCCCACCGAGCCTTGCTACCGTATCGGTTTCACGAATACAATTATTTAGTCTTTGGGCAGATTCTTGTAGAATAACATCACCTACACTATGGCCTAATGAGTCATTTACTTTTTTAAAGTTATCTAAATCAATAAACAAAATAGCAATTTTTTTATTATGCCGGTGTGCAAATTTAAGCGTTTGATCGAGCCTATCAGATAGAAGCAGGCGATTAGGCAGTTTTGTTAAATTGTCATGATGTGCCAAATGATCAAGTTCTAAAGAGCGTTCATTCAATTCTTTCTGGATTTCTAGAAACTGGGTAATATCATGGGCTGACTCAATTATTGCATAGATATTTCCATCCTTGTCTTTAAGCGGGCTTGTGGTTAACTCAACATGTCTGACTTCACCATCAGCTGTAATATGCTTATGTAAGACAGAGGTTACCGTTTTATTTTCTAATGTCAGTTTTAAAGGACAGGGATGATGTTTTCCAGTACACGGTGAATTCTGATGATGTGAAATTTCATAACACTTTGGTCGATTGATATCTTTTATAAAGTCATTATTGATTAACTTTTTAGCCGAAGGATTCATCATTGAGACACTATAATCATTATTAATTACCATTACTGCATCAGTGATACCATCGATAATTTGTTGCAGAAATTGTTGCTGTTCCAGTTTTTCCTGCTCGGTTTGATATTTTTCAGTAATATCTCTGGCAATGCCCTCAACACCAATAACCTCATTTTTTTCATCAAAAAGAGGGGTTTCAGTGACTTCAAGATATCGAGCTGAACAATTTTTATGATATATGCTCAAGGTATAAGGAGCTTGTTGTTCACCTGCAATGCTTTTCCCGGTACATAAATGAGCCTCTTTATTCATGGGATCATTGGTTAAATAAGTTTTATAATGCTTTAGAAACTCATCCTGTGTATAACCTAGAATTCCGGTAATTGAATGACTTATATAAGTAAAGATACCTTCAGTATCATGAGTATAAAAAAAGTAATGTTTCTTTAGGTTCTCGATTAATCGGCGATATTTGGATTCGCTTTTTTCAAGCGCTTTGATCGCTTTTATACGCTGTATATTTTCTTTAGTCAGCTGCTCTTTTTGATTGTGTGTACGAATGTTGATATAAACCAGCAATGTTGAAACAGCTACAATAAGAAAATAAATAATGAGATATTGAATAAAATAATCCTTCTGATTTAAATAAACATCATCAAGACTTCTGCGTATTTTTAAACGGGCTGTTCCGGTATAGGAATAAGCTATGTCAACCTGCTTAACTAATTCCTTTGTTGGTTTTTGGGGATGTCGATAATGAGCCAGTTTATAATCATTTTTTGTTGATAGAATAATTTCCACAATTTGAGGAGATTTCTCCCCCCAATTTAATATAAAATTTTGGGTCTCTTTATAGTTTCTTTTTTGCAGCTTCTCTTTCACAAGAATTGATATTAAATGAAGAGAGTTTTTTGATTCTTTTGAGACAGCTTCAAGCTCATGTTGTAAATGATTGTTTGCCATAAATAAACCTGACAAAAATAATAAGAGTAAAACGACAAGCAGAGCTGCCCATGTTTTATATCTCTTTAAATGTATTTTTGTCATTAGCACAATTATATTTTTACGTTTATGTCAGTCTTTATGTAAGTACTCATTTTCTAAAATTATTTTCTGTAAATTGCTGTAGTCACTCTCTTTTACACTTACCAACCCACTAATGCCTTTTTTTATGCCCTGCAGTATAGACAGGCCCTCACTGGTGTTTTTCATGTTGATTAAAATTTGTCGGAATAGCTGAATTTGTTTCTTAGGAAGATTAGAGCGAGTTACAAATAAGTGTTCAGATATTTTTGGAGTTTTTGCCAGAATTACTAAACCATCCTTTTCATAGTGTTTGAAGACAGCTGGTTTTACTGCACCAGCATCAAAATCACCTGCTAACACGGCTAAAGCAATATCATCATGCGTTGGGAGTAATTGATGTTTTATATTCTGTTTTGAAAAAACATCAGTACGATGCAACAGGTGATGAGGTACGATATAGCTCATCGTTGAGTTTATATCACCCAAAGCTATTCGCTTTCCTTTTAAGTCTGCTAATGATTTTATCCCACTGTCATTGCGGACAATAATATTTCCCTGGAAAAAGGATTGGCCATTAATTTCCAACTTGGCTAACAGGGGTTTTTGACCAAATAAATTGACTAATTTCACATAGGATACGGGGCCCATAAAGGCAATATCAACCTTATCAGAGCCAATGTATTCAATATGCTCTTCATAATTGCTACCGATTTTAAGTGTGATATCTAGTCCCGATTGCTGACTGAGGTAATTGACCAGGGGGTTAAATTTTTTTTCTAATTCAGATGAGGGTAAAAAAGGGTGGACTGCAAATATCAAAGTTTCTTCAGCATAGATTTTATGGCTAAAGGATATAAGAAATATTAATATGAAATTAATATTTAAGCATAATTTAATCATAATATCTTTCTACTCAATTGATATTAATATCAAAAAAATGAAAACCTCGAAACTATTAGATAAAATCTACCATGAAAAGTATGTTCGATTAAATAAACACAAAATAGCAGCCGAAAAAGTGTTTAACTGTATTAAATTATAGCAGAAAAATAATGCTAGATTAAGTTGGAACTTGGTACAAAACTCTATAAACCAGTAGCAGCGGTCAGGGCTAATATACTGACGGGCTCGGTCTTTAATTTTGATTGCAGGTGATTATAGTATTTAAAGCAACGATCGGTATCGCTACAACTGAGACAAAACAGATATAATCCAGGGGTAGGGGTAAAAAATATTTCTAAGTCCATCGATAAATCGGCTTAATTTCAATGTCAGCTTTTTAGTTTTTTCAAATTTTTTGAGTGGGATGTAATTACTGATAAGAGCCTAATTCTGGACAATTCCATTTCATATAATGAATTTAACAATGATGAACTAAAGGTCCATAGTTATTGAGTTTAAAATGTCTGTTAATAGATTCAATTATCATAGATTTTATTGACTAATCTTTGTATTCTTTACCAGGTTTAGCAATTGAGATTTAAATGATGGCAAACTTTGACTGGCACAATGATCGTTCAGGTGTAACGCTACTGGATAGTGCTCCAGAGAGTCTGGGTATTGACCTTAAAGCCGTAAGATTGTATCGCCTGGCACGAGTTCGTAGTGAAATGCAAAAGCGTAATATCGGTGCACTGATTTTATCAGATCCGGTCAATATTCGCTATGCTACCGGTACTCGTAATATGCAGGTGTTTACTGCCAGGAATGCTGCTTCACGTTACCTGTTACTGACAGAACATGATTCAATATTGTATGAGTTTACGGGTTGTTTTCACCTGGCTGATAATTTTGAAACGATCACTGAAGTAAGAGCTGCAATGACCGCCAGCTTTGTTGCCGCAGGGCAGGGCATAACACAACAGGAACAAAACTGGGCTTTAGATATGCTGAATACGATTGAAGGTCTTGTAGGTAAAGGAGCCATAGTAGGAATTGAGAGAATGAATGCAGGCGCGGCAATTTCACTGTCGAAACTGGGTGTTAATCTGGTTGATGCACAGGAAGCAGTGGAGATGGCTCGATGCATTAAATCAGATGAAGAACTGAAATGTGTTATTGCTTCATTACGAGCAACAGAAGTTGCGGTTGGCAAGTTACGTGATGCCATTCAACCTGGTATCACGGAAAATGAGTTATGGTCCGTTCTGCATCAGTCAGTTATCTCTCAAAATGCTGATTATTGTGAAACACGATTGCTCAGTTCAGGGCAGAGAACTAACCCCTGGTTTCAGGAGACGGCCAGTAAGGTTATTGGAGACAATGAACTGATTGCATTAGACACGGATGTCGTGGGTTGTCATGGTTACTACTCTGATTTCTCAAGGACCTTTCATTCCGGACCAGATCAGCCTACAGATTCACAACGCACGTTATATCAAATTGCATACCAGCAGGTTCAAAATAATATATCGATTATTAAACCGGGTATGGAGTTTAGGGAATATTCAGAAAAAGCCTGGGATATTCCAGAGCAATATCTGGCTAACCGTTATTACCTGTCAGCTCATGGTGTCGGCATGACTGGCGAGTACCCTTATCTTTATCATCGGGCAGATTTTTCAGAAGCTGGATATGACGGAGTTATTTTGCCGGGAATGACGCTCTGTGTAGAAAGTTATATTGGTAAACAGAACGGCCCTGATGGAGTCAAACTTGAGGAACAATTACTGGTTACTGAAAACGGTACTGAACTACTGTCTAAATTTCCATTTGAAGAAAGCCTGCTGCAGTAGAAATATTCATATCAGCTGGTAAATCAGACACATTACAATTTAATTAGGTAAATTTACCAACTTGTAATATTGTATACATATTGTGTACAAACAAGGTAAGTGACTGATGACTGTTGCTCGTAAACGCCGCACCCGGGAGTCACGCCGGGCTGCACGTCTAACTCAAAATTTTGATATGTTGCCAGGGCTTGTGCGGAATTTGCCGCTCACTGAACCTATGGATGAAGAGCAGGTGCATCGAATTGATGAAGCTTCAATGTCCATACTCGAAGAGGTAGGCATTGAATTTCGAGACCCTGTCGCGCTGGAACAATGGAAACAGGTAGGCGCTAAAGTTGAAGGTGAGCGTGTTCGATTTGATCGTGACCTGATCCGTCAGTTAATCAGTAGCATCCCTGAAAACATAACCCTGCATGCTCGTAATCCAGAAAAAAGTGTAAAGCTGGGTGGTAAAAATTCCATTTTTGTCCCGATGACAGGCGCACCCTTTATACGAGACCTGGAAAATAACAGGCGCTTACCAACACTTGATGATCTTGCTATGTTTCACAAACTGGCGCACATGTCGCCTTCCATGCATTCAACGGCACACCATATTGTTGAACCGATGGATCATGCCGTTTCTCATCGTCACTTGAGAATTACCTATTCGTCGATGAAATATTCGGATAAGACCTTTATGGGTATGACCACATCTGGTAAAAATGCGCAAGATGTGATAGCGATGTGTAAAATACTTTTTGGGGAAAGATATATCGACTCTCATCCGGTTGTCACCGGCAACATCAATGCTAATAGTCCGTTGGTGTGGGATAAAACCATGCTTTCTTCGCTGCGTGTTTTTTCAAGCCACAACCAGCCCGTGCTTTGTTCTCCTTTCGTATTAGGTGGTGCCAATACGCCAGCCAGTGTGGCACCTTCTGTTGCACAACTGAATGCTGAAGCATTGTCTGGATTAGCTTATACCCAGGTGGTACGTAAGGGTGCTCCTGCACTTTACGGTCATTATTTAAGTACGGTATCAATGAAATCAGGCTCTCCAATGGCCGGTACGCCAGAAATTTCATTGATGAATTTTATGATTGGACAAATGGCCCGCTTTTATAAAATTCCCTGGCGTACATCCAACACACTTGGCGGCTCAAAATTATTTGATGCACAGGCAGGTTATGAAAGTGCAACAACCTTAATGGCGGTCATGATGGCTGGTGCAAATTATATCTGGCATTCGGCAGGTTGGAATGAAGCTGGTATGCACTGTTCTGTGGCTAAGTTTATGGTGGATTCTGAACAATGTGCAATGGCTTATCGTATGGCAGAAGGTGTTCGCTGGGATGATTTTGATGAAGGCATAGCAGCAATTTCTGATATCGGGCCGGGCGGACATTATCTGGGCCACCCGCATACCATAGAAAATTTTCAACGGGCTTATTTTATGCCGGAATTGTTCGACAATAACAATATAGAACAATGGCAGGCTGATGGTGGAAAAGATACCACTCAGCGGTCTCTGGAATATGCACGTAAGTTATTGATTGAATATCAGCAGCCAGCCATGGATGAGGCAACTGACGAAGCCTTACTTGATTATATTAATCAGCGGGAACAAACCATACCCACCGCTGATGCACTGAATGATGAATTCTGATGAAAAAAGAAGACCTGTATAACGATCTGAAACGACAGATTTTAACCATGGAACTGGAGCCTGGTTCAAGCCTGGATGAAACCCGACTGAGTGAACAGTACGCAATCTCAAGAACACCATTGCGTGATGTATTCCGTCGATTGGCGGGTGAGGGGTATCTGGAGATTATCAATAATCGTGGTGCAATGGTGTCTTCCATGAATCACAAGACGCTGCGAAACTTCTTTTTAACCGCACCAATGCTGTATGCAGCTATAGGTCGACTGGCGGCTGAAAATGCTTCTTCGATACAGATAGATGAAATGTGTCAGGCTCAAGATAAGTTTCGACAGGCAGTCACCAGCCTGGATACGGAAGGTATGGTGTTCTGGAATGACCGGTATCACAATCTGATGGGACAGATGGCGGATAACCCTTATCTGAAACCCAGTTATGAACGCCTGTTGATTGATCATGGCCGTATTAGCCAAACCTTTTATCGCCCGCGGAGTGATGCAATGGAACATGATTTGAATGAGGCGGTTGAACATCATGATGCCATGATCAAATGTATCAAAAGTGGTAATAGTGAAGAGATGGTTGAACTGATCTGTGAGCACTGGAAGTTGTCAAAAGAACACATAGAGATGTATGTTCGCCCCGACCCGCTGCCTCTGGATATGTTGAGCCTGGAAACTGAAAAGAACTGAAGAGAGTAATAAATATGAAATTTGAAGGTGTCTATACTCCGGTAATTACTCCTTATAATGATGATTTCAGTATCGACTATAAAGGACTCGAAACCGTTATTGAGTCATTAATAAAGGCCGGTGTTCATGGCCTGATACTGGCTGGAACCACCGGCGAATACTACGCTCAGGAAAAACAGGAGCGACTACAGTTAATGTCAATTTTCAAAGATATAATCAATGATCGTGTACCATTGATTATAGGTACCGGAGCAATTCGTACAGAAGAATCTATCGAGTATGCCGAGTCAGCTGCCAAAGCTTGTGCCGATGCTATTCTGGTTGCCACACCACCCTATGCAGTGCCGACCGAACGTGAAAATGCACTGCACGCACTAGCCATTGATCGTGCAGCGAATTTACCTGTAATGCTCTATAACTACCCGGGGCGTATGGGTGTCGGCATGGGAGAAGAATACCTGGACAGGGTAGGTCGCTCAGTGAACTTTCAGGCTATCAAGGAAAGCTCAGGAGATATCAACCGGTTGCATTTACTGGCACGTGATTACCCTCATATGCAACTTGGCTGTGGAATGGATGACCAGGCGCTTGAATTTTTTGCCTGGGGTGCACCATTCTGGGTTTGTGCGGGTTCAAACTTTGCGCCTGAAGCGCATATTGAGCTCTATAAAGCATGTTGTATAGAAGGTAATTTTAATAAAGGAAGGCGAATCATGACCGCTATGCTACCTTTAATGCGTGTACTGGAGCAGGGTGGTAAATTTATCCAGTGTATAAAATATGGCGCGAGTATTCGTGGGCTACCTGCAGGGCCGCCAAGAAAACCATTACAACCACTCAACAAGCATGATAAACGGGAGCTGGAACAGGTTATTCGAGTTCTTGATCAAACTATGTTTCATATTTTACAGGAGCAAGCGTAATGTCCGAAGTCCTCACTTTCGATGAATACCAGGCAATCGCATCTTCACTGGATTATCCCACCAATGCTTTTATAGACGGACGATTCCAGTCTGCTAAATCGGGTAAAACTTTTGACACTATTAATCCTGCTACAGGAGAAACTCTGGCAAAGCTTGCAGCCTGCAATGGTGATGATATTGATTTAGCGGTTTCTAAAGCGAGAGAAGCCTTTGATCAGGGGTGTTGGAGTAAACTTCACCCTGCTGATCGGAAACAAACCCTGATACGACTGGCTAAACTGATCAAGCGCAACCAGCATGAACTGGCAGTTCTGGAAAGTCTGGATTCCGGTAAACCCGTGAGTGATTGTGCCACCGTGGATATTCCTGAAACCATTCAATGTCTGATCTGGCATGCTGAAGCTATCGACAAGATCTACGACCAGACAGCACCGACTGGTGATGATGCCATTGCCATGATTGTGCGTGAACCCGTGGGTGTGGTGGGTTGCGTATTGCCATGGAACTTCCCCTTGCTGATGCTGGCCTGGAAGATAGCCCCGGCCCTGGCAGCTGGAAATTCGGTGATTGTAAAACCGGCAGAACAGACCAGTTTAACCGCATTACGAATTGCAGAGCTCGCCATGGATGCAGGCTTACCTCGTGGGGTTCTCAATGTGATAACCGGTTTAGGACCGGATGTGGGAGAACCATTGGGCCTGCACCCGGATGTCGATATGATTTCTTTTACTGGGTCTACAAAAACTGGGCGACGTTTTCTGCATTATTCGGCCGACTCTAATCTTAAAAAAATCGTACTCGAATGTGGTGGTAAGAACCCGGCTATAGTTCTTGATGATGCTGAAGACCTTGATCTGGTGGCGCAGCATATTGTTAATGGCGCTTTCTGGAATATGGGTGAAAACTGTTCTGCCAGTTCACGTCTGATAGTACAACAGGGAATAAAAAAAGAATTACTGGAAAAGATGATGGCTCACCTGCGTGACTGGAAAACGGGTGACCCGTTAAATCCAAGAAATCAGCTTGGTGCTTTAATTGATCGTAACCATTTTGATAAGGTCTGTAGCTATCTGGATGCTGATCATATTTTAATCGGTGGTGCTGAAACTGGAGTAGATGGGCTATACGTGTTACCCACTATAATCGATCAGGTGAGTACTGATAGTAAACATGCTCAGGAAGAAATTTTTGGGCCGGTACTTTCCGTGATTACAGTAAAGACCCTGGATGAAGCTATAGCCGTTGCCAATAATTCGGAGTATGGGCTGACAGCTAGTGTGTTTTCAGCCAACGGAAAAAAAGCCATTCGTGCAGCACGCGCAATTCGAGCCGGTACAGTCACTATCAATTGTTATGGTGAGGGTGATATCAGCACCCCGTTTGGTGGATACAAACAATCCGGTTTTGGAGGGCGTGATAACTCTCTACATGCGCATGATCAATACACTGAAATCAAAACGATCTGGATCGATCTGTCCGACCGTGCAGCGGAAGAAGCAGTTGACTAATATTAAAATTCCCGTTGATCCTGGACCGGCAGGGTGGGAGGCTATACTTCCTTCACGAAAGCCCTTTGCAGAATTAACACAGGATATTGAAGCTGATTACCTGGTAATAGGAGCCGGTTTTGCGGGTCTTTCTGCTGCACGTCGTTTAGTTCAGCTACAACCTGATGCTCAGATAGTTGTTCTGGAAGGAAAGAAAGTAGCCGAAGGCCCGGCAGGGCGAAATACCGGATTTATGATAGACCTGCCGCATGATCTCGCTTCAGATGATTATGCAGGATCAGCTGATAATGATCGTCGACAGACTGCGATGAACCGGGCTGCTATCGACTTCGCCCGACAAACAGCTGAAGAATACAATATGCCCTCTGAAGCATTTAATCCCTGTGGTAAAACCAATGCTGCGGCAACAGCAAAAGGGTTGAATCATAATGCCGACTATGCCAGGCATCTTGACCTGTTAGATGAACCCTATCAATTGCTGGATGCAAAAGATATGAGAGAGAAAACCGGTATCAACTATTATCAGGGGGGTCTATGGACACCCGGTACTGCCATGTTACAACCTGCTTTGTATATTCGTGAACTGGCATCAGGATTACAAAAAAAAGAGTCGCTGGAACTGTTTGAATCATCTCCTGTAATAAGGCTAAAACAAAAGGGTCATAAATGGCTGGCATCCACTCCAAAAGGCTCGGTGCTTGCAGGTAAAGTTATTTTGGCAGTCAATGGTCTGGTGGAAAGGTTTGGATATTTTCAGAAACGCCTGATGCATGTGTTTACCTATGCCTCTATGACGCGTGCTCTGTCCCCATTTGAATGTAAAGCCCTGGGAGGAGAAGCTAACTGGGCTTTTACTCCGGCGGACCCGATGGGAAGTACCGTTCGTCGTATCTCAGGTATCGGTGGAGATCGACTTATCGTGCGCAATCGCTTTACATATGATCCGAGTATGGAAGTCTCAGGTTCTTGCCTTTCATCTGTTGCAGAAACCCATATTGAAGCTTTTCATGCACGCTTTCCAATTCTGAATCGAGTGGAAATGGAGTACTGTTGGGGTGGCCGATTATGCTTGAGTCTGAATAATGTCTTTGCGTTGGGTGAAGTGGAAGAAGGTGTTTATTCTGCCTGCTGCCAGAACGGTTTGGGTACTGCGAAAGGCACTATCGCTGGAATAATTGCCGCAGAGCAAGCTACAGCGACTGAGGTAGAATCATCATTGATTAAAGATTACCAGGCTGAACCGGCTCCACAGAAACTATGGCCGATACCAATGATGTGGCTTGGAGCTAACGGTTATATGCGATTAAAAGAATGGCGTGCAGGGAAAGAATTTTAAATTTTTTTATTTTCTGGAACAGGGAGGTTCTACTCCCACCGTATTTTTTTTCTTTAAGAAACTGTGACGGCATTGCAGCAGGTAATAATCATCAATACCCAGTTTCAGCAGGAATAAGGATATTAACAGCGAAACGACTCCGAATAGTGCCTGTTCCTTATTTAGACCTAGCAGGCAAATTGCAAACAAAACTATAGACATAGAAAGTTCTCCACGCACATTGGACAAGGTTAATTGCTCAAGGTTTCTCATGCTGAGGTGATCTGTATTAAACACCCATGTGCTCCGAATTTTCTTTCTGTGCGATAAATATTACTGTGGATTAGTTGAATATTGTCATACTTAATATAGCTGATAAATATAATTTTTAGTTATAGGATATGATCAAGTAGTAGAAATCAGTATTTCAATAATTTATTTTACGGCTTAAAAACTGTGATTTTAAAATGCCGTGTTGGAATAGTTAATTGCGTACTACATTCCCTGTTAAATCTCTTGGAGAGAAAAATTTTGAGCTGGCAACGTTTAATTTTACGGGTTAATTTAACAACTCAAAAATGCCATATTGAATCCCTGAATATGGATTGGGCTCAGCAATATCTTGGGCAGCGCGGACTCGGAAGTAAATATTTATTTGAAGAAATGGATCCTGCTGCAGGTGCTCTTTCTGCTGAAAATAAACTGATTTTTGCAACCGGGCCTTTAACTGGCACCATGGCTTCTACAGGAGGGCGTTACTCTGTAATTACCAAAGGGGCTTTAACCGGTGCCATAGCCTGCTCTAATTCCGGCGGTAAGTTTGGTGCTGAATTGAAGCTTGCCGGCTTTGACTTGCTGATTATTGAAGGTCAATCCACTCGACCGGTTTACCTTTCTATTGAGAATGAAATAGTCGAATTACGTGATGCCTCGCATGTATGGGGAAAGACCGTGTGGGATACCGAAATCCTTCTTTCAGCGGATGATTCTCTCCTTAAAATCGCTTCGATAGGTCCAGCAGGAGAAAATCTGTGTCGTTTTGCCTGTGTCGTTAATGATCGCCATCGTGCTGCCGGGCGTTCAGGTGTAGGTGCGGTGATGGGGGCAAAAAAATTAAAGGCTATTGCGGTCAGGGGAACCAGGGGCATGTTGTGTGATGACAACAGTCATGCATGTAAAGAGATTTTTCAGTCAATCAATAACCGACTGACTAACCAACAGGGTTATCGTCGAAATGGAACTCTGGCCATGATGGATATCACCAATAGTTTTGGTAGTCTGCCCACACGTAATAATCAGCAAGTCCAGTTTGAGCAGGCTGCAAAGATTAATGCTGAAGCCATGCAAACACCCAATAGAAATGGTCATACCAACCTGGTTACTAATGCAGCCTGTTTTGCCTGTACCATCGGTTGCGGTCGCATCTGTAAGATAGATCCAGCCCATTTTTCAATTAAAGATAAACCGCAATACCATGGGGCATCCGGAGGCCTGGAATATGAAACCGCCTATGCATTAGGGGCCGCATGTGGTGTGGCGGATATTGATGCGTCCACCTATGCCGGTTTTTTGTGTAATGAATATGGTATGGATCCAATTTCACTGGGGGGTACTATTGCTGCCGCCATGGAAATGTTCGAAACAGGTATTCTCAGCGATACAGATACGGGTGGCATCAAACTGGAGTTTGGTTCAGCAGAAGCCCTTTGTGAAATTACAGAACTTACTGCTAAAGGAGAAGGGTTTGGTCAGCAAATTGCCATGGGCTCAAAGCTGTTGACCAAAAAATACGATTGCCCGGAATTATCCATGTCGGTTAAAGGTCAGGAGTTTGCCGCTTACGATGGTCGTTCCATGCAGGGAATGGGACTAGCCTATGCGACCAGTAATCGGGGCGCATGTCATTTACGCGCCGCCCCCTATGGCCATGACTTTAAATCTACCGATATCCAGGGTAAAGCAGAAGTTGTCAAGATCTCACAGGATGAGGTCGCTTTTATAGATTCCACCGGCTTATGTCTATTCACGGGAGGTTCGGGTTGGTCACTTAGTGATTACTGTGAGCTGATTAATACTGTATGTGAAGGTGTCTGGAATGAGCAACGTGTGATTGAAACAGGTGAGAGAATCTGGAACCTTGAACGCCAGTTTAATTTACAGGCAGGTTTAGGCAAAAAGCATGACACTCTGCCCAGACGTATTCTTGAAGAACCTGCCAAATCTGGTGTGGGTAAGGGGTTGGTCAATAAGCTGGGTGAAATGCTACCTGAGTACTATCGATTACGTGGTTGGGAAGAGGACGGTAGACCCTCAGAGGAGACATTGAAGCGGCTTGGTCTTAAATATGCAAATCAGTATTAAACTGTTGGGAGAGTTGCATCAGTATTTGCCTGCAAACGGGGAATTTAATCAATCTAAACTGAATATTCCAACCGGATTGACTCTGCAGAAGATACTAAGTCAGTTAAAGGTGCCTGATGATCTGGATTTCATTCTTTTACTAAATGGTTCACTGATGCAGGAACAGGAATATGTCAATATTACTCCAAAGTCAGGTGATGAAATAATAATATTTCCTCCGATTAAAGGAGGGTGAATAAACTTCGTTGAGGGCTATCTTCCAAAGTAATTTTCAATATGTGGCAGAATTTAAGGTAATGTTAAAACGTATGCCTTATTTAATAGATGTCCATCATATAATCTAACAGTGTCGTATTATCACAACCATGCGTCGCTTTTTGTATAACTTATTGAAACTAGATTACCGATGCTAATAGAGAGAATTATAAAAAGAGAATAGCGATTTAACTCAGAATTTAAATTTGACTCGAAAAGACACTAAGAACGATGGAGGAAAACAGCTTAATGTTAACTCTCTGTGTTCTCGGCACCTTTACAAAATATATTTCAGAAAAATTGTCTTAATAAATGAGTATATTGTTAACCTCTAAAAATAATTTTTAACTTTTTATGAATTAAATATTTCTATGTATCCATTTGAATTTTAAGGTTAGCCTTGTTAGGGTGGTGCAATATAAAACAACAGGTGAAAAACCGAGGAGATAACATGACGCAGAAAAAGAATTCCAAACTCATTGATAAGATGGCGACAGATGCAAAAAGTGGTCGTATCAATCGACGCGAGTTTATGAGTTATGCCATTGCGGCAGGCATGACAGCTTCCACTGGTTCTCTCTTATGGAGTTCAAATGTAGCCGCTGCTCCAAAAAAAGGTGGCACATTCCGCGTTGGTGTTCATGACGGAAATACAACAGATACTCTTGATCCCGGTAAGTTTGCTGCTATTGGAGAAATTCAACTTGCTCATGCACATCGCAGTTATTTGACTGAAATTACTTCTGAAAATGGCCTCGGCCCAGATATGGCAACTTCATGGAGTGCTTCTGCTGACGCTAAGCAATGGACATTTAAACTGAATAAAAATGCCAGCTTTCATAATGGTAAGAAATTTACTTCAAAAGATGCCATAGCTTCACTGAATTACCATCGCGGAGAAAAAACTACTTCTGTAGCTAAACCTTTGTTGGCGGCAATTACCGATATCAAGGCCGATGGTGATTATACAATTATTTTTGAACTATCCCAGGGGTTTGCCGACTTGCCATGGACTCTAACTGACTATCATCTGGTTATGCTGCCCGCAAATGCCGATGGTACTATTGACTGGGAAAGTGGCACAGGTGCCGGCCCGTATAAAATTGTCAACCATAAACCCGGTGTCACAACCAGTTTAGAAAGGCATGACGGATGGCATCGCGAAGGGGCTTATTTCGATAAAATAGAAATGATTTACCTTAACGATCCTAATGCTCGTCAAACGGCTTTAATAACCGGTGATGTTGATGCCATCACTTCTGTCGATTTGAAAACTCTTAATTTACTCAAACGAAATCGAAATATTCAGATTGATAATGTTCCTAGTGGATCAGCAATCACTCTTCCTATGTTTTGTGATCAGGCTCCTTTCGACAATGTGGATACCCGACTGGCGCTTAAGTACGCAATTAACAGAGAGGAAATTGTTCAGAAAATTCTGTTTGGTGCAGGTAGTCCTGGAAACGATTTCCATGTGTCACCGAATATGCCTTACTGGCCTGATATCAAACAACGGGCCTATGATCCTGATAAAGCCCGATTTCACATGAAACGCGCTGGGCATAGTTCTTTGGAAGTAAGTCTGTCTGCGGCTGATAGTGTATTACCCGGTGCAGTAGATATGTGCGTCCTTTACAGTGAACAAGCTAAAGCAGCCGGTATAAAAATTAACGTAAAACGTGAACCCAATGATGGTTACTGGTCAGATGTCTGGATGAAAAAACCATTTACATTTGTAAAATGGGGAGCTCGTCCAACGCCTGATAATATGTTAACACTCGCGTACAAGGATGATGCAGCCTGGAATGAATCACATTGGCAAAATGCTCGTTTTAACGAATTGTTACTACAGGCCAAGGCCGAGCTGGATGAACAGCGCCGTACTGAGATGTATCGTGAGATGTGTCAGTTGTCACATGATGACGGTGGTACAATAATTCCAATCTTTGTCAACTTTGTTGGAGCAAGAAATAAAAAAGTTCAACATGGTCCAAGCATTGCATCCAGCTGGGAACTGGATGGAGCGAGAGCATACCATCGTTGGTGGTTTGCCTGATCTAATCCTTGAATCTGTACCGGGATGAGCAAGGGTATGACTATATCTAAAATAGTCAAACCCTTGAACCTGGATAAATGAGTTGAATTACGAAAGTCTGAACAAGTTTTTGATTCGTCAAGCTATATGAAAAAGTGCTGATCTCCAATAAGGTGACAGGAATTTGCTCCTGCAATTCCTGCATACTCGCCATTCATGGCGAAAACATCGCATTTTTTCATTACGCTAGCCAAACCAATAACTTGAACATCTTTTACGCACTTAACTGATTTTTCCTGGTTGAAATATATTCCAATAATAAAGTTATATTAGCTGGAGGAGGCTATGGGCGATATATTAAATATTGTTTTAAAAAGACTGGGGCTGGGCCTATTAACGCTACTGGTCATTTCAGTCATCATTTTCGGTGCGGTTGAATTGTTGCCAGGAGATATTGCCGAGGCGGTTTTGGGCCAGGGGGCTACCAAGGAAAACGTTGCTGCAATGCGAGAACAACTTGGCCTGGATCGAGCAGCACCGATACGATATTTTGAATGGCTGGGCGGAGCGGTGACTGGAGATTTTGGTAATTCTCTGGTATCACAAAAACCGGTTTCTGAAGCCATTGGCTCAAGGTTTGCCAATACCCTGTTTCTGGCTGTTTATGCGGCTGTTATAGCCGTACCGGTCGCCATATTCCTGGGAATATTGGTAGCTCTATATCGAAATACGGTTTTTGATCGTGTCGCTAATGTGTTAACCCTTACCTCAATATCAGCACCTGAATTTTTTCTGGGTTACGTGCTGATCCTGTTTTTCGCAGTCAAATGGGGCATGTTTCCGGCCATATCCAATATTGACGATGACATGAGTTTACTCGATAAACTGGAACGAACTTTTCTACCAGCCTTGACCATGGTGCTGGTGGTTGTGGCGCACATGATGCGTATGACACGTGCTTCTATTATAAATTTGCTGGCTTCTCCCTATGTTGAAATGGCTCGATTAAAGGGCGTTCCTGCATGGAAAGTAATCGTTAAACATACCTTGCCAAATGCCTGGGCACCGATCATCAATGTAGTTGCCTTGAATCTCGCTTACCTGATAACCGGTGTGGTTCTGGTCGAAGTTGTGTTCGTCTATCCGGGCATTGGACAAATGCTGGTGGACAGTGTAACCAAACGTGATTTCCCTGTGGTTCAGGCTTGCTGTCTGATTTTTGCGGGTACATTTATATTATTAAATCTGGCTGCTGATATTGGATCGATTTTGACCAATCCACGCCTGCGTCATCCAAAGTGAGGTATAAATCATGAATTATTTTATTATTGGTTTTTACGCACTGTTAATCGGCGGCTCCAGTCTGGCTGCTTTCTATCAGAAACGAACAATTTTTCTGTTGTTGTTTTCTCTCACCCTTGTGTCCTTTGTAATGGGCATAGTGGGCGGAGAATCTGCTTTATGGTCAGTCACGATCATGGCTGGAATAATTGCTTTTTCTGCGGGTGTTTCCTATTCATTCAGAGAGTTTCTGGTCATTATCTTGCCCAAAGAGTCAGCCAAGATTATACGAACTGCACCCCTGACGGCTGCTTTTGGTTTGTTTATCATCTTTACCTATACGATTACCGGTGTATTTGCTCCAGTCATTGCGCCTTACGGAGAATCCGAAATTATTTCACAGGCCTTTGAGCCGGCCAATGAAAAAATGCTGCTAGGTGCTGATCAACTTGGACGGGATATGTTCAGCCGTATTGTTTATGGAGCACGTAATTCGGTCGGTCTGGCACTGCTTGCAACTTTATTAGCATTCTTTATGGGTGCTATTGGAGGATTACTGGCCGCTACAAAAGGCGGTAAGTTTGACCAGTTTATGAGCCGTGTTATTGATGTGGTGATGTCGATTCCCTCTTTAATCTTCGCATTGTTACTACTGAGTATTTTTGGTACTAATGTTGTGACCCTGATTATAGTCATTGCAATTATCTATGCGCCCCGTGTATTTAGGTTGGCGAGGTCCGTAGCGGGTAATATCGTTGTGATGGATTATATCGAGGCCGCCAAGTTACGTGGAGAAGGCACCTGGTATCTTATTCGTAAAGAAGTTTTGCCAAATGCTACTGCACCATTGATCGCAGAATTTGGCCTTGAATTCTGTTTTGTATTTCTGTTAGTGGCTGGTTTATCCTTCCTGGGTCTTGGTATTCAACCTCCGACCGCAGACTGGGGTTCTATGGTGCGTGAAAATGCAACGCTAATTTCATTTGGAGAGTTGACACCATTAATACCCGCTGGCGCTATCGCACTGCTCACAGTTGCGGTTAACTTTGTTGTCGACTGGATGCTGTATCGTTCATCCGGGCTGAAGGAGTGAAGACATGACTAAAGATAAAAAACGTGAGGTTCTGCTGGACATTAAAAATCTTCATATCGAAGGTTATTCAGATGAACACTGGGTTGAAATTGTGCATGGTGTAGATTTGACATTACATCGTGGTGAGGTCATGGGCTTAATTGGTGAGTCGGGAGCTGGTAAATCGACTATTGGTCTCGCGGCCATGGGTTTTACTCGTGATGGAACAAGAATATCAGAAGGTTCTGTCGATTTTGATGGCATGGAGTTGACCACTACGCCTAAGGTTGATTTACGCTCATTACGCGGTGCTCGAATTGCCTATGTAGCTCAATCGGCGGCGGCATCATTCAATCCTGCACATAGATTAATCGATCAACACACCGAAGCACCGGTCCAGTATCGCATAAAGAAACGCCTTGAAAGCCAGGAAGATGCGATGGAGTTATATAATCGGTTACGCCTTCCTAATCCTCAGGAAATTGGTTTCCGTTACCCGCATCAAGTGTCTGGAGGCCAGTTACAACGTGCTATGACGGCAATGGCCATGTCCTGTCGACCTGATCTGATTATTTTTGATGAACCCACGACCGCACTGGATGTGACCACTCAAATTGAAGTGTTATCGGCTATTCGGGATATAGTTGATGAGTTTAATACGGCCGCGATCTATATTACCCACGATCTGGCTGTAGTCGCACAAATGGCTGATGTTATTAAAGTTTTGTTAAAAGGTAATGAGGTTGAAGAAGCTGATACCCGCACAATGCTGGAGAACCCTAAGGAAGAGTATACCAAGTCCTTGTGGGCTGTTCGGGATTTTAAAAGTGAACAAAAAGTACGTCCAGCCGATACTTTGCCACTTTATTCAGTTGAAAATATTGATGCCGCCTATGGAACAGTCAAAGTTTTAGAAGACGTTTCGTTTGATATCTTTGCCGGTATGACGGTAGCTGTTGTTGGTGAATCTGGTTCAGGAAAATCGACGACTGCACGCTGTATCACGGGGTTATTGCCACCTAGTAGTGGTCATATCCTGTTTAAAGGTGAAGAAATGCCTCCCAGGTTTCAAGATCGAACCAAAGATCAATTACGCCAGGCACAAATGATATATCAAATGGCAGATACGGCATTAAACCCGAAAGTGAAGATCAAAGAAATTATTGGGCGACCTGCACAGTTTTATGGCGGTTTGCATGGAGCAAAACTGAAGACCCGAGTTGATGAATTACTCGATCTGATCGAGTTGGATCCTGCAAATTATTATAACCGTTATCCCACTGAGCTTTCAGGAGGTCAGAAGCAACGTATCGGTATCGCGAGAGCGCTTGCTGCTGAGCCCACGTTTATTATTTGTGATGAAATCACCAGTGCACTGGATCAACTTGTAGCGGAGGGTATCCTAAGGCTGTTGGATAAACTTCAGGATGAATTGAACCTTGCCTATATGTTTATCACGCATGACCTGGCCACAGTTCGATCCATTGCAGATGAAGTTGTGGTTATGCAAAATGGAAAAGTTATTGAACAAGGTCCTAAAGATGTTATGTTTACACCACCGCATCATGAATACACAGATTTATTACTATCATCTGTTCCAGAAATGGACCCTGACTGGTTGACTACCTTACTCGAAGAGCGTGGTGTGGATGATAATTAAGCTGATTGTGATTAAGATCGAAAAGCACTGGCTGTCTTGCCAAAATGTTGCTTAAAACGACGCGAAAAAGAAGACAGTGAAGTAAAGCCAGTACGAACTGCAATTTCCTGTATCGACAGGCGGGTATCGACCACCAGACGTCGAGCAGCTTGTAACCGCAGGTGTAAATAATAATGGCAGGGTGAAGTGTTCAGTGTTTGTGAAAACAAATGCTCTAGCCTGCGTATTGAAAGCCCAATTTCATTTGCTAACTGGATTATGCTCAATGGTTCATCCAGGTGTTGCTCCATTAGTCTAATCACAGTAGCGACACGCTGTTCATAGGTTTCAAGCATTCCCAGCGATATACTGGGCTGGGCATCATCAGGCTTATGTGTACCGTCATATATGAAAATACTGGCTACATCCAGTGACAGTGGGTAACCGTATCGCTTTCGAATCAGATACAGCATAAAATCAAAACTCGGTGATGCACCACCTGTAGTAATAATTTTTCCATCGACTACAAACCTGTCCGTACGCATTTCAATATCAGGAAATTTTGTACAAAATTCTTCGAAATCTTCCCAATGTGTTGTTGCCTTTTTATCTTTCAGTAAACCTGCACGTGCTAGCAACCAACTTCCTGCTTCTACTCCCGCAATGGACTGATAGTGTCGGTATAAAAAATTAATGCGTTTGTAAGTTCTCGATGAAATTCTGGGATCCTGATTTAATCCGGCTATGATCATTAAAAGGCCACCACCATTTATTTCTTCAAGGCTGGCATCTGCTGATAAGTTTAATCCACAGCTTAAGCGAATAGCTTTACCATCAATACTGATGAGTTTCCAGTCAAAAAGCTTCTGTTTGGCTATTCGGTTACTTGCACGCATTGTGTCCAGAACCGATGCAACAGTCATCAATGATGATCCTGATAAAATCAGCAGGGTGACATCCAGTGATTTAGTTGATGGCTGAAAGAGTTTCATTTCGCAAAGTGTAAAAACTGCAGCGCTTTACGTCAATGATTATAATTTTTTACATGCTACCTTGTAACAACTTTACTTATCATAGCCAGACGATATGGCTTAAAGATAGGTAAAAAAACTTACAGTAAAAATATCAGGATTCTCTTATGCCATTAGCAATGAACCGTGAAGTATTTATAACAGCAGCAGTAAATGGTTCTGGTGCAACCCAGGACAAATCACATCATGTCCCTCGCTCGCCAGAACAAATAGCTAATAGTGCCATTGATGCTGCTAAAGCAGGTGCGGCAATAGTACATTGTCATGTACGAGATCCAGAAACCGGTGTCCCATCAAGAGCGCTGGAACTGTATCGTGAATTAACTGATCGCATACGTGATTCTGAAACTGATGTTGTGTTAAACCTGACTGCTGGAATGGGGGGAGATATAGTCTTTGGAGATGTTGAAAACCCATTTCCATTAAATGAAGCAGCAACGGATATGGTCGGTGCAAGCGAGCGTATGGCTCATGTAGTGGAGTGCCTGCCGGAGATTTGTACACTGGACTGTGGAACAATGAACTTTGCAGAAGCAGATTATGTGATGACCAATACACCGGGAGTGCTGCGTGCAATGGGTAAAATTATGACCGACCTGGATGTGCGTCCTGAAATTGAAGCATTTGATACGGGGCATCTGTGGTTTGCTAAACAGCTGGTGAATGAGGGCATTTTAAAGTCACCTGCTATGGTTCAGTTATGCATGGGGATTCCCTGGGGAGCACCCAATGATATGAATACTTTCATGGCTATGGTGAACAATATTCCATCTGACTGGACCTGGTCCGCTTTCTCCCTCGGAAGAGATGAACTGCCTTACGTAGCTGCCGCTGCACTGGCTGGAGGAAATGTGCGTGTTGGTCTTGAAGATAACCTTTTTCTTGAAAGAGGTGTGCTTGCAACAAATGCACAGTTGGTTGAAAAAGCAGTTACTGTGATTGAAGGTATGGGTGGTCAGGTTATAGGTCCGAAAGCTGTACGTGAAAAGTTAGGTTTAATCAAGCGAGCTCCAAAATGAGTAATCCACAGAAAATAGTTGTCATTACTGGGGGTGCTGCGGGCATAGGACTCGCTATGGCAGAAACCTTTCTTGCTGAAAATGCACTTGTAGCAATTTGTGATGCAGACCCTGAAGCGGTAGCTAAATTTCATCAACTACATCCTGAAGCTATTGCCCAGATTGCAGATGTGACTCTTGAAAATGAAATGAATCAATTTTTGGGTGAAGTAGAAAGACAATGGGGATATGCAGATGTTGTCTGTGCAAATGCAGGAACCGGTGGTCCGGCTGGTTTAATCGAAGATTTAGATTATCAGCAATGGCAGCATTGTATTGCTACTAATGTTCATGGCAGTTTTCTCACCTGCCGGTGGGCGGCTAGAGTAATGCGTAAACGTGGTAAAGGATTAATCATTCTAACCTCTTCAACAGCCGGAATTATGGGATATCCTTTTCGTAGCCCTTATGCTGCCGCAAAATGGGCCATAGTCGGAATATGTAAAACACTGGCTATGGAATTAGGAAGTGCTGGTATCCGTGTAAATGCAATTTGCCCTGGTGCTGTAGAAGGTGATCGTATGGATCGTGTTCTAGCTAATGAAGCAAAAGCACGTGGTATAAGTGAAGATGAAGTTCGTGCATCTTATGTGACAGGCGTATCAATGAAAACCTGGGTGAGTGCACAGGATATAGCTGCCTCAGCATTATTTCTGGCATCTGATGCCGGGGCTAAAATTTCGGGTCAGATACTTTCTGTTGATGGTAATACGGAGACTTTAGCGTTGTGAATAATAAAGCATGCATAGTGGGTGGTGGTGTTATTGGTGGAGGATGGGTAGCACGATTTTTACTCAATGGATGGGATGTTTCTGTTTATGATCCTGATCCTGAGGCTGAGCGAAAAATTAATGAGGTTCTGGAAAATGCTCGACGTAGCCTACCTTCACTTTATGACAAGGTGTTGCCCACAGAGGGAGAACTAAAATTACATGAAAATATCGCTGATGCCGTTGTTAATGCTAACTGGATTCAGGAAAGTGTTCCTGAGAGACTTGAGTTAAAACACAAGATAATCAAACAGATACAGCAATATGCTAATGAAGATTCTGTACTAGGATCATCGACTTCCGGGTTTAAACCTTCCGAATTACAGAAGAATGCACTCAATCCACAGCAAATTATTGTAACTCATCCGTTCAATCCGGTTTACCTGTTACCTCTGGTTGAGCTTGTTCCATCGGTGGTTACACCCGTGACCGTTGTGGATCGGGCTAAAGAGATTCTAATCTCTATCGGTATGAAACCGTTGCATATCCGTAAAGAAATTGATGCTCATATTGCAGATCGTTTACTGGAGGCAGTGTGGAGAGAAGGTTTATGGCTGATCAAAGATGAGATTGCGACTACTGAAGAAATTGATGATGCTATTCGTTTTGGTTTTGGTCTTCGCTGGGCTCAGATGGGTTTATTTGAAACCTATCGTATCGCTGGTGGTGAAGCAGGAATGAAACATTTTATCAGTCAGTTTGGTCCATGCCTCGAATGGCCATGGAGTAAATTGACGGATGTGCCAGATTTAACAGATTCATTGATTAATGAAATTGCCGAGCAGTCTGATGCACAATCAGGTCACCTTTCAATTCGTGAGCTGGAACAATTACGTGATGATAATTTGGTTGGAATGATGCGTGCGTTGAAAAAATCCGGTAGCGGGGCAGGTGGTATCATTAATTGTCATGAAACCACTCTGCGGATGCCAGTAGAGGAAAAACAACTTCCCATTACTGTTTCACGTCAGGTGCCACAAAGCTGGACTGATTATAATGGTCATATGAATGAAACTAACTATCTGGAAGCCAGTTCACAGGCAACCGATGCTTTTATGGAATTAATCGGTGCAGATGCAAACTACATAGCTTCAGGTTATAGTTATTTTACTGCAGAAACTCATATACGATATCTTGCTGAAGTGAAAGCAGGCGAGAACATTTCAATTACCACTCAAGTCCTGACAGGTGAAGGTAAAAAAATGAAATTGTTTCATCGAATATTTGCAACTAATGGTGACATGGTTGCAACCTGCGAAACTCTACAGTTGCATATGGATTTGAAAGCACGTTGTACTAGCCTGCCTTCTGCAGCGGTTGCTGAAAAATTAAACTTTTATGCCAAAGCCCATTCTGAAATGTCATCGCCTGAAGGTTCCGGACGTTATGTAGGGCAAAGGCCATAATAGCCAGGTTTTCCTTAACTACCCCAGCATGCGGTTGCTACACGTTTGAAATTTTCACCCATTATTCCCTGGATATCTTTATCTGAGTAGCCGTGTTTCTGCAATGTAGTTGACAGATCCATAAGCTGTGATGGCGCAGCATGCTGAATATCAGGCGTATCGTAGCCGTTTCCGGCAGGCCAGAAATCGGGTCTGCTTTTAAGGATTTCTCCAATATCAATGTCAACCTTTGGCGAATAATCAAAGCCCAGACCTATGTGCCTGGTTTCTACCAGCTCAGCAAGATAGTCTATGTGTCGAAGTAGGGTGTTATTACTGCTATTGTTGTTACCAAGAAAAATCCCCATTCCATTAATACCGATGACGCCATCGGTTTTAGCACAGGCTTTAATTTGGTCATCAGAAATATTTCGTTCATGCGGCCAGATAGTATCTGGGTTTGAGTGTGAAAAAACAACAGGTTTATCGGAGACATGCATAATATCCATAGTGGTGCTATAGGATGCATGCGAACAATCTACAATTAAACCGACTCGATTCATTTCATGAACAACGTCGAAACCAAATGGTGTTAAACCGATGTCTTTATCATGGCAACCACCCGCAGTTTTATTGTTGAGATTGTAAGCAAATAGCATCTGTCTTACCCCAAGCCCATGGTAAAGGCCGATCATGTTGATATCACCATTCAATGCATTCATGCCTTCAATATCGAACGAGACAGCAAGTTTTCCATTGGCTTTAGCATCTGCTATTTCCTTAACCGAGCCAGCCACTATAAATTTATTACTGTTCGCAAGTAACCAGTTACGATAGGCAGCCAATGTTTTAAGGGTCTGATCCCAGTCCATTACATCAAAACCGACATTGATGCTCACGTAATTAACCCCGTGGTCGTGCCAGTGATCAAGCAGGTTTAAATTTATATTTGAGTCAGGAAATACGCCAGCATGGGCATCCCATACCAGAGTGTCTTTACAGGTCGCTATAGATTTAGTGGAATCAATCATATTGATGGCCTACTGATTTTATTTTTTAAAGGGAGAGGGTAAGTGAAGCGAACCATCAATTACTTTGGTGGCGACACCTCCAACCTGTAATCGAGATATCTTTTCGCCCAGCATAGATACAATTGAGTGAATAGAACTTGTCCTACCTATTTCACAGCCTTGTTCGGCTTTAACCTTGATCAGACCATCAACATCAGGTTTAACAATACCAAAGCGAACCAGATAGCTTGTCAGAGCGCTGTTGGTGGTACCTGCTGCTGCAGACTCAGCAACACCAACAGCCGGACAGAAATCCCGTACATGAAGGGTTGAATCCGGGTGTTCGGTTTCAATGCAAAATACAGCTACGGTTTGAATGCCGAACTCATGCCAAAACTGAGTGAGTCCGGTGAAGTTCGGTTCAATACGTCGCATGAC
>JABHSO010000120.1 GCA_018669845.1 Gammaproteobacteria bacterium
AATGGAAGGCAGTGGATGATGTGGAATATGCCATCGTGAAGTGGGTTGACTGGTTTAACAACCGATGGCTACTGGAGTCAAGTATTTGAATTATGATTACAAGTGGTTTTAGCATTTACGCTATGACCGATATCGCCACAAAGCAGACGATTCACTTTGCCTTTAATGGTAAATTTATTTTGCCTAAACTTACAAATTGGCATGAAAAACTGAACGTCAGGTAATGGGATTTGAATTGGTTACCTCATCTAGCTTTTGCCGCCATCTTGTTACCAATGCAGACAAGCGATGGTTGGCAGGAATCTTAACCCCATCGAGTTAATCTGACTCCACCTGAGACTGGTCTATCATTACCATATATGATATCGATATAGGAATGCTTGAAGGCGTTCTATTAGCCGATTAGTATAGTGCTTTCCACTTACTTGTCTTCTTGAAATAGCAAACGGTGATCGAAGGGATGCGGTTTACAACTTAATATTTTTGCTGTTTTCGCGAGCTCATGGCGAGGATTAAATAAGTAGTTATAGCTATAAGGAACAATGACTGAAGGCACCTTGAGAAGGGTGCTTTGCATGGACGAAAGCCATTCATCGCCGATAGCACGGGTATATTCATCGTTCTGACGCCATCCTTCGATAAGGCTGTCATCAGATAGGAGGCGTATGCCCTGCTTGTCAGAGAATTCAACTTCCAAAAGTTGATAGTTGTCTGGTACTTCATTAATGTCTAATTCAAAATGAGCCAGCGTTTCCAACATGGCTAGAGATGGGCTCTCAGAAAGGTAGACTACAGGTATGCCTTTATTGTGCCACCTACCTGGCGTTTTAATTCCTCCGATTCCCTTTAAATCAGCATAGTTGCTAATTCGCCACAACTTCATGCAAAATAGCCAGCGTCAATCTGATTCAGGGTATCTTCGACAAGCCTTGCGCCAGCTTCAGTTTGCATGATGGTAATTGCACTTTGGTTATCGAAGGCTTTGCGAGGCTTGTGCAACCAGGTGGATGCCTTGTCCTGATTCCCAAACACTTCTTCTGCCAGTGCACATATTTTAGCTGCCCTGAGCCATCGACCAGATTCTTCTGGTGTTAGTCGCTCACCTTTATTTTTTCGATGAGTTAATGTACGACGAGCAATAACCCAGCTCAACTCGTTGATTGTGACAATAGTTTTAGCCAACACCTCAACCGCAGCAGGCATGACACCCGTTTGAGTCAGGGCAATTTCATCAAATTGGTTCTTGATATTGCTCTTTACCATTTCGCTCACGCGAATTAACGCACGACTGTAGGCAGAAGTTTGCAGGTGGACTGTTGGTTTAAACTCAGCGATGGAACTCATAATAAAAACTCTGCTATTAGGCAATATGCCGCATTATAAGAGGCATATTGCGATAAGGCAAGGCCCTCTAGCCAAACTGCTTATGCCCTTAAAAAGTTTCGTATATCCGCTATCGATATGATATTACCTGTTTTTAAAGGGAAAGGGCCCCTCATAAAATGAGGGGTAAATAGGAAAAATAATTAAACAGCCAATTGTCTGGCCAGAGCGACCTCGATAGAATCACCACCCTGGTTTAAGACATCTAAACCAGTATCAGGCATGTCGCCAGAAGTTGATTGTGATACAGCAATCTTCTTAGCCATTAACTCCAGACAGGAAACCTGAGCTGTTGCTTCATAACCAAGAAAATAAATCACCACATCATGCTTCTGACCTATCCGCCAGGATCGGCGCGAGGCTTGTTGAACGGTGTACGTGTTAAACCCGCTTTGCATGAACATGATTGTTGGAAAATCTAGCAAATCAAGACCGGTTTTCACCAGTTCTGGGTTACAGATCATCACATCGATACCTCTATCCACATGATCCATAATCCAGTCTTCACGCTTACTGGTATCAACACTAGAGCGTAATACTTCCGCTTTCAGTCCATGCTGTTGCAAGATGCGCTTATAACGACTGGCCACATCCTGCTTACCAGTATAAATGGTATATACAAGGCTGCGACGACCTTTAGCTTTCTCTGCTTTACACAGTTCCAGCATCTTTTCTTCCTTCGGCGATAACTCATCCTCTGCAAAAACAGAGCCAGTGAAATGTATCAGCTCACGGGTTCTTGGATGGGTCACACTTTCAGGTCGAAAACAGGTATCCGGCCAACGTAGCAACACATTAATCACAACACCGAGCAATGTGGTATCACCACGTGCCAGATCTTGCTTGAGTCGCGCTGTTATCTCACTGGATAATCGGTTATAAGCTGCTTTTTGATCTTCAGTCATTTCGACCTGAATCAACTCTTCCCGATAGTCCGGCAATACACCTTCACCAATATCTTTTAACTTCAAAAAAACAGTGTAGGGCAGGATATATCGAGTAATACCCTTCGGACCAAATCCAGGGGCTTTCGATGTGCGAACCGTCATCTTCTTACCCCGTGCTGTACGGTGCGAAGTCGAATCCGATTCTTTGTACACATCTTTCAGAACACCATGCTCTCGCATGAAAGACATAGCAGCCGAACCGAGTGAACCGCGTTCATTGTAAAGATAGCCATCTTCACGCATTCGTTTACCTAAAATGCGCCAGAGTAAATAAAAAATGTCCAAAGCATAGCCACCAACAAGTGTCCCGGTGAGTAAAATTACCTTATCCACCTTGTTAGCAAGTACACCCATAGCATCCCCTTGGGCACTCAGGCCCTTATATTCATGGGCCTCATCACAGATCATCAGGTTAAAATAATTATCAGGGAGATAGCGCTTCACAAACTCGGAAGGTTGATATCCGCCTTGTCCGAAACCGAATTCCAGATTAGCCATGGATCGCTCCATCCGTAATGCACGACGATCCGTGAAGATCATATCGCCTTTTTCATCCATCAGATTGATGAAGTCGTAGACATTATCCGCTAGCATTTTCTCCATCATGTCCTCGCCAAATGTCTGTACCAGTTGTTTGGCTGTTTTAGGGCCAATGGTCGGTATTTGACACATCGACTCAATCACAATGTCATTGCGTGACTTCTTCTTTTTTGAAGGTCTTTGTAAAGTCCACAAAGGTGATTCACAATGTTGGCAAAACTTACGTTTTTCCCGGGTGAATGATAAATACTGGATCTTGTCACCTTCTTCATCCACTTGAAAACCACCGCAATCAGGACAGGCTGCATACTCATAGCTCATGACAAATGACTGAGACTGTTGATCCATCTCATCAGTTTGTTTTTTAACATGCAGTTTGCGTTTAGTTATCACCGTTTTCCAGTGATATCCAAGACGCATCCGAACACGACCCAATATGAAATATTCAGGTCCATCATGTTCCGCAATACCCCACTGTTCACGCATTATAAGCAGTTTCGATAAGGTATCAGGTCCATTCAGTATCCAGACTTTGGCGTTGTCCACGGATTCCAATATTTCCCGCCGCCATTTATAAACTAAATGAGGTGGCGAAAGTACCAGAATTCGCTTATAGCCTTCGTTGTGCATCACCACCGAAGCGGCAATAGACATCATGGTTTTACCCGTACCCATATCACAATTAAGTACTCCAGCTTTTTCGTTTTCATCAACGAGCAGGCGTGTAATGGCCTGTACCACTCGTTGTTGAGCATCGAATGGACGACGAGGCATGTTATCCATAATCTGCGCTCTTGCGGCTTCTGGAACGCCGTTGTAGACGGGTGGATTTTGTCGTTTGACTGCTTCCAGCAGATCAGCTCCAAAATCATGGATAAACGTGGTTAAGGCGATAACATTCGATTCTTCTGTTTCATTAGCTTCAATGAGTCCAGTTTCTGTGTCATCGTTGTTTGAGGACATTGTTTCGTTACCATCACTATCAACAACGATGGTGGCTTCATAATCTTTAAGACCAGTATTGATCGCTAAATTATTCATGATGAGTTCTCCTTTTAGGATTAAATGAAAAAAGAGAAAACATCCCCAGGGGAGATTGTTTTCTCCCAATGGGTTGAATTAAAAAATATTGAGTTATAGGTAACCGTTTGCAGTCATCCAATGCTCATAAGTAAAAATAGCTTCTACCAAACTAATTATCGCGTCTTCCAAAGTCATGATATTTTGGTAATTATCTCGACTACATTCATCGGTATAGCAGCCACAGGGGTCAACTTTTGTTACATAACGAATTAATTCCTGTCTGATTATTTCTTCAATGACTACTTGTGAATCTGTACTCATAATTTTCTCCATCTGAAATAAATGACGGAGATTCCCAACGGGATCATGCCCGTCTGGGTTAAAGTTAAGAACAAAACCAGTTAATCTGGTTCGCAGCTATTCTTTGTTCAAAGTTGCTTTGGGTGTCGATGAAAAAACATCAACAAGGGTACTTGATAACCTCAAGCGGGGAATAATTCTGTTTTTACAATCTGTAACCTGGTGGTTAATTTCCTGTTTTCAGGAAATGGCTCCAGATTGGAAAAACCCCTCAAATCTATGAAAAGAGGGATAGGGTTATGCTAAATACTGAGTGATATTATCAATAACATCACATCGTAGACTGCCATTATTCACGATGATCCGTAATTCACCATCAATGATTTCTGCATGTATACCAAGTTCAGGATTCCTAAGAATTCTTAAAACATAATTAGCTTTAATTTTGTCTTTAAAAGTAAATATTAGCTCACATACTGATATCGCTGTATTCAATCTATTACTCCTAAGTAAAAAATTAACAATGAGAAATAACCGGACAGGGTATATCTCATGTTAAATTTATGGTTAATTTACTTCTACAATTTGGCCTTCAAAATGTACACACGTAGACTTAGCCTCGATTTCTTCGAGTGTCATAGGTGTTTCACTATTTTCCAGGCATCCATTGTTTTTAATTAATTGGATATACTCATCGACGGTCAAATCGCCATCATCCGGTACATCGAGACGATGACCACGAGTTACCCAGTACACAAGTTGCTTACTCATCAGTAATAACTCCGGCATCAATCAACGTTATTCTTGCAAAACTTATCAGAGAGTCTCTGAAGTTTTCAACAAGTTCCTGTGCATCACCAAGACTATAGTTTTCATATGGTTGCCAAATAAGAAAATCTTCTGGCCAGTCAAGTCGACTATCTGATTGCATAAACTCGTCACAAGCAGTATCGAAAGATGAGGTTTCATAAAAAGCCGGTGGAGGCACTTTTGACATAACCATCTTCATGCCTCGTTCCAGGCGTGTTCATCGATAGTGGAATAGATTATCGGACCGACTAAATTTTCCAGTTTTTTCATCATACTTCTCCTCAATATTACAGACTAAAGAGAGATATCCCTGACAGGATAAATCTCCCGTCTGGGTTAAAAATAAGTGAGTAACGATTATTTAATCGTAAAGACCTCACCAAAAGTTTTGCTATTAGGAGTCATATCAAGACCTCTAATCGCGGGGATAAAAATATCGGTGTGAGTGCGTACAGTCTGACTTTTACCTTTCGCGCCGACATCTTCTGTGACCGTTACTTGCTTATCCTTGTAAGTATCACCACGAACAACCATTGTACGACCATCATTGCTTTCAACAACGCCAGAGACCTGACCGGCTGCCAGCATTAAAGCCAGATGCCAGTCAGATACATCACATAATGGCCGTTTGTGATCCCATGTTTTCTGATGTGTGAATATCTGGTCATATTGCTTCCATAAACCTGCAGTAGACTTAAGAGAGTCAGCCAGTTGTAAACCATCTAGCCGTACACTCTCAAATTTACCTGCCTGATCCGCTTCAGGTACGTTATAAAAGTCACCTCCATCACCGCTGAAACTCTGTTCGATCCAGTGTTCAGGTAGTTCATCGGCTTCGATATCACCTTTACCGACCGCGTACAAATTGGTTCGTGTTTTTAAATACTCATCCGTAGTCGCCCATCGATCTGTGATCTTGTGACGAATTCCGAAGATGACACACTGCTGAAATTGTTGCTCTGGAGCCATAAACACTTTTACATCGTGAAAGTGCCTAGAGATCCAGGTGCTAAACTCCTTGTCCAGCGTGTAATACGGAATAATGAGTACCATGACACCACCAAATTGTAAAAGTCCGTTGGTACGTCGATAAAACTCTTTCTCTAACCGAAGCCTTCCGGCTTTTGGGTTGGATAATTGAGCTTTGTCAGCAATTGCATCGCCGTATGGGGGGTTTAAGAACAACAAACCAAATTGTCGTGCTCCAATCATGCAGTTACGAAGATCGCCGTGAATACTATGATCGAGTAACTTCTTTGAGTGCCATGCACGATCCTTGTCGTATTCCACACCGTAGGCCGTGACTTTTGAAGATGAAATGCTGGCAAGATGGTCTTTTACTTCAGCAAGTGCAGACCCTTCACCACAACAAGGGTCAAGAATGCTGCATTGTCGACCAGAGAACTGAAGTGCTTTTAGCACTCGACTCATAGTCACAGAGTCAGTGGGATAGTACCCGTTTTTTATAAAATTACGCGCAAGGCGTGGAAATAGTAAAGCCATCGTTAATCACCTATTGAGTGTTAGCGACAGGGAACCCAAACAGGTTTCCCCGTCAGGGTTAAAAAATGAAAAGAACAAACAGAAAATCCTGTTTAGCAGTTACCGATTAAATATCGGGTTGTTCAAAACTGCCAGGGTGTTACCCCCCTGTGTCAGGATACCTTTCGCCTCTAAAATTATTTATTAATCGTAAAGCGGGCGCCTAAAGGTGAAGAAATGCAACACAGATATTCAACAGAATTTAAAGAATCTATCATCAAAAAGATGATGCCTCCGAATCCCATTTCCGTGTCACAACTGGTTAAGGAAACTGGTGTTTCAGATGTAACACTGTATAAATGGAGAAAAGATTATAGTAATCAGGGGATAGCCGTGCCAGCCAACCCCAATAATTCCGAACGATGGACAGCTGAAGATAAACTGGCAGTCGTCATCGAAACAGCCTCACTCAATGAAGCTCAGTTAAGTGAATATTGTCGTAGCAAAGGGCTTTATCCAGAACAGGTAAACGAGTGGAAAACATTTGCATTAACCGGGTATCAAAATAGCCATCAGATGAAGAAAAAAAAGACGTTGAATCAACAACAGGACAAGAAGAAAATAAAGCAACTGGAAGCAGAATTAAGGCGTAAGGAAAAAGCCCTGGCTGAAACAGCAGCCTTGCTGGTATTGTCAAAAAAGTGCCAGGCCATCTGGGGGGAGAGCGAGGAAGATTAATTTCTTCTGAGCACCGGCAGATGGCCATACTACTGATTAACGAAAGCATGAATCAGGGCGCACGTCAGAAACAGGCTTGTGAAGTCGTAGGGATCTCTAGTCGTACACTGCAACACTGGCGGCAGGCCGGTACGCAGGATCAACGACAACAGGTCAAAAAGACACCCGCCAATAAACTCAGTGATCAGGAAAGAGCTGCGATACTTGAAGTTTGTAATAGCGAGGAGTTTAAAAGTCAGGCACCGAATCAGATTGTGCCTACACTGGCAGACAGAGGGCTTTATATGGCTTCAGAGAGTAG
>JABHSO010000081.1 GCA_018669845.1 Gammaproteobacteria bacterium
GAAGTGGCCCGGCTTAGCCAGGCCATGTTGGGAGAAGCGGCCAGTAGTCTACATATTGTTTCCCTACTGACCCAGGAGACCGAAGGCAACACCTTCTTCATTGTGGAAGTGATGCGGGCCCTGGCCGAAGAAGCCGGGCAGCTTGATGATATTAGCACGATGACCCTGCCTGAGGGCGTCTTCACCGGCGGCATGGCGCGGCTCTTGCAGCGCCGTATCCAGAAAGTAGCCACCTCTGACCAAGCACTCTTACAATTGGCGGCGGTGGCCGGACGGCAGTTGGATGTGGCCGCCCTGAGTGTCCTTTCCCCGAACACAAATATTCCCGCCTGGCAGCAGCGTGTGGGGGATGCTGCGGTGCTGACCGTCCGCGACAACCAATGGGAGTTTGTCCATGACAAACTGCGGGAGACTCTCCTGGCTAAACTGGCTCGCGAAGTCCAACAGGAATTGCATCGTCGAGTAGCGGAGGCGCTGGAAACCGTCTACCCCGAAGATAGCAACTACAATGAAGCCCTGCTAGCCCATTGGCACGAAGCAGAGGATTTGGACAAAGAAATCCACTACCTGTCACCTGTTGTCCAGCATCTGATTACGATTACAGGCGATTATGAACAGGCCCGAGTCTGGCTGAGGCGCGGCTTGGAGTTACTGCCGAAGGCGGATGGACGTCGGATTCCACTATTGAACGAGCGGTCAGAATCCTATTGGCGGCAAGGACAGTATGCTGAAGGAGAGGCTGCCGCCCAGCTAGCCTGCAGCCTGGCGCAACAGGTAGAAAATCAGGCTGGCTTGGCCAGAAGTCTTACCCATCTAGGAATAGTAGCTCGCCGTCAGGTGGACTACACACAAGCTCGTGACTACCTGCAACGGAGCCTGGCTATCTGGAAAACGATTGGTGACCAACAGGGCATCGCCACCAGTCTCAGCAATCTAGGAATTATCTCTGCGAACCAGGGGGAGTGCGCTGCTGCCCGCGACTACTTTCAACAGAGTCTGGCTATCCAGCAAGCCATTGGCAACCAACTGGACATCGCCTACAGTCTCAACAATCTGGGAGAAATCGCTAGGACGGAGGGGGAGTACACTACAGCCCGTGACTACTCTCAGCAGAGCTTGGATATTAAGCAAGCCATTGGCGACCAACGGGGTATCGCCAACAGTCTTAACAACCTGGGGCTTATCGTTGCGAGCCAAGGGGAGTATGCAGCCGCCCGCGACTACTTTCAACAGAGTCTGGCTATCCAGCAAGCCATTGGCGACCAACTGGGTATCACCAACAGTCTCATAAATCTGGGAGATATCGCTCGCAACCACGGAGACTATGCTATAGCCCGCGATTATTGCCAACAGAGTCTGGCTATCGGGCAAGCTATTGGCGACCAGCCGGCCATTGCTCTCAGCCTCGTCAATCTGGGGTTGGTAGCCTACCATCAAGGCGACTATGCACAAGCGCGTAATTATCACCAGCAGAGCTTCAGTATTTATCGTGAAATTGATAACCAGCAGGGTATCGCTTTGACTCTCAGCGATCTAGGTTATGCAGCCTTCCGTCAAGGGGATTCCGCACAAGCATGCGACTACCTACAGCAGAGCCTTAGCATCGCTCCGACAATACCCCTTTTGCTGATGTCCCTACCTGGCTTTGCCTGGCTCTATCTGCAAGGGAGTGATCCCATTCGTTGTGGTGAACTATGTGGACTGGCACAACATCACCCAGCTTCTGACAGTAATACACAGCAACGCTTGTATGAGGTGCTACCCCAACTTGAAGTAGCCCTGCCCCCCACCAAATTACAAGCGGCCCTTGAACGCGGCAAAACCCTCGACCTGGATACTGTGGTAGCCGAACTGCTGGCAGGATTCGGGGAGGACAACGCATGACAAGCACACCCGAGACCTTACTTCCCACCCGCTATCGTCTGCAGGAAAAATTAGGTGAAGGTGGAATGGGCGTTATCTACCGCGCCATGGATTGCCTCACGGACGAGAACATCGCCCTCAAGCAAGTCCAGGTCCCGGCTGAATATTTGCAGTTTATGAGCCGCCCGCCGGAAACCGTGAGTCATAATTTGCAAGTGTCTCTTGCGCACGAATTTCAGACCCTGGCCACCCTGCGCCACCCCAACATCATCAGCGTACTGGACTACGGTTTTGTCCAGACGGAAACTGAACTACAGCCTTTGCGGACAGGTTTGTATAGAACCGGATTATCTCATCAACCTTCCATGAAAATTACGGTTACCGCCATAAGAGGTTGCCTGATGGAATTCTCCAGGTGCTGAAGAAGCCAAAAAGCACAGACTCAGCTTGAATATAAAGCGTAGCGAATAGATCCTGATCGAGTTGATGGCTATTACCAGTGGATTTCAGGTGCCAATAATGTTGATTTACTGCCTTGATACGCAGGGGTGTTGCGTTTATTCTTCTTATACTTGCATTTCCTATCATTGAATTATGAATCAAAAGACATTTGTCAAACTTTTACAAGTCGGTGTTAAAATGGCTGAGAATCGAAATCTGGAGCCATTATTCAAATTTACAATGCAAACAGCTTTTGACCTTCTAAATGCAAAGCGTGGTTATCTGGTTTTGTTGGATGAAGATGGAAATCTTAATTTTCGGGTTCGATTGGATAACAATGGAAATGGAATCGAAAAGCCCTCTATACCCATTAGTTATACAATATTAAACCAAGTTATTTTAGAAGGAGAATCTATCCTGATTGGTGATGCCAGACGTCATCCGGATTTTCTGAGCTCTAAAAGTGTTCATGAATTTAATTTACGCTCAATTTTATGCGTGCCGCTTATTGCTCACGAAAAAACTTTGGGTGGGTTATATTTTGAAAATCATTCTCAGGAAAACTTTTTTACTGAAGAAGACTTTTTAATATTGAAGTTTTTTGCAGCCCAGGTTGCCGTCTCAATTGATAATGCCACGTTAAATGATAATTTAGAGTCCCGCGTTTCAGAACGTACCCTTGAATTGGAAGCTGAGATATCAGAAAGAAAACTTCTTGAGGAAGAACTAAAAGAAGCATCCAGAACAGATGCTCTTACTGAAGTATTCAATCGCAGGCGCTTAATGGAATTAGCATCTTATTTTTTTGAAATATCACAACGAGAAAAATCTCTTCTCGGAGTGATAATGGTTGATATTGATTATTTCAAGCGGGTTAACGATCAATTTGGACACCAAACTGGCGATCAGGTGCTTAAAACCACTGCTGCCAGAATGCAATCTGCACTTCGCTCCACAGATGTTTTAGGGCGATATGGAGGAGAGGAGTTTACAATCGTTGTACCCCATGCTGTCCAGGAAAATGTTAACTTTCTGGCCGAACGTCTTCGCGTAGCTATTTGTTCAATTCCTATTAAAGTAAAAAATCGATTAATACCTATTTCTATTAGTATTGGTGTTGCTTATTTGGATTCACAAGATGAGAATCTAGAAAATCTGATAAACAGAGCTGATGAAGCTCTAATCCGGGCGAAAGATGAAGGCCGGAACAGAGTCATTGTATGTTAGGCAAGGTCTAATAGTCATATACCTCCAGCAAAGCCGGAGGCTTGTTAATGTGAACCGCTCAAAGTAGGTACCGAAATGAGTCTGCATATTCTTGCTTACAACATGAAACGTATGATGTCTATATTTGGAGAGACTGAACTGGTTGCAGCAATGGCGGAGCTATAAAGAATAAGAGTGTACAGCTATAACGTGAATACAACTCGAGGGTATACCCCATTTTCAAGCTGTTTAAGCCCGAGTATTTTCTTTAATCTAGTGAGGTCTATAAAATAGTAAGAGCTTACAGTTGAAGCCATGAGGTTGGGATAACAAACCACAAGGGATCAATCCATTCGACTAGAGTTTTCACACAGTCTGTCCATGATTAAGCCTGATGGTTATTGTTGACTATCTCACTGGTTGAACTATAAATCGAAACCCTTACTACCTCAAATGTTCGGTATGAAGAAAACGGCTGAAAGCATATAAACCAATATTACTTAGGTGCCTTCATTTCAAAACTTGGATTTATGAAATCAACAACACTTTCAACTCTAGTCATCATGTTTTTCTCAAAACATCTGTACTGCTCTTCAGTCATAAATCGACTTGCAGTATGTACAGCACTTTCAGCCAGCTCTACATGTAATTTGGCTCCAAATTTATCCCCTTTCCGTGCCAAATAGAAAGACATATTGATGTGATCCATGGCATTTCTCTGCATCTGGTCGCTCACATGTGGATGCAATTTTGTATCATTATTATTTTGAAAGTGCTCTCCTATGCTCCCAGATTCCTGTACTGATTCTTTATCTGGATAGTGGAAATATTCATTTTTATGAAATGACGGTTCATGTTCATGTGATTGCTGAAAATGATCTTTATCACCAGGTTCCGGTAAACTCTCAAAGTGACCTCCGAGCTTTCCCCAAATATCAATTTTGCCTTTGGGTTCAGACATTTTAGATTTCGACAGATGTCTATGGTGTATTTCATGTGAAAGATTCAGAAACAGCTTATGCAAAGACTCCCACAGTTTCTGCAATGAAAAATAATCGTGGTTCGCCATAATTTACACTACCCGAGTGAATGATGCTCTAAGATCTTCATAATTACTTAATTATAGACAATCCCCGTCAATATGTTGCGATAGATTCATCGACCACTTACAGTGGAGATAGTCACAGTGTTGTCATAAGATTTTCTATTTATAAAAAACAACTTGGTTGATACTGACACTTGAATGACAGTAGGATTTGATTCGCTAAATGACTCCTTTGTCCATGATTAAGCTTAACGATTTTGCTGGTAGAACTTTAATCCAAAGGTTCTACAGTCTCATATGACCGGTATGGGAAAATCAGGAAATTTAAACCTGACACTTCCAGATTATTCCAGAGTATCACCCAGCTCTATTCCAATCACCGACCACTTGTCTGACAAAGGTGAATGCGTACAAAGCGCCATAACTTGCCATTTGATATTTTTAAAAATGAGCAATATTATAGTTCCCGCATTTCACAGTTAACATAGTGCCAGTATATTTTACTGTTGCTAGCTGGCTGTAATCAATAATCAACTGAAAAAGGAGAAAAAGTGTTCACTCAAGGTCATTGTTTATGTGGGAAAATAGGCTGGAAATTTGAGGGTGAAGTAACTTGGGCTTGTTATTGTCATTGTGATGATTGCCGTCGCAACTGTGCGGCACCTGTTGTTGCATGGTTAGGTGTGCCGCTAAAGAATTTCAAGTGGCTTGGATCTGCCCCAAGCACATACGAAACCACAGATGGCGTTCATCGACACTTCTGTGGAAATTGTGGCTCTCCAATAGGATTTGAAGCAGATCACTACGCAGGGGGTATGCACTTATACGCTGCATCCCTGGACAATCCTGAAGATTTTAATCCTACTTTTCACGTCAATTATGAAAGCAAACTTCACTGGCTTGAAATGCATGATAAGCTCACGAAGTATAATGGAACTCTTCTAGAGTCACCTAAAGACCTTAGTGATTATAATTAGTTCCTGAACGGAAATGCTGAAATGCTAAGACAGTTATATTTAAAAGGAAAAACTCACCTATAGAAATACGAAGTTATCTAAAAAATGCACAGTAGATATAGGAAGACGTTTAATAGCATCATTATTGTTGGGCATATAGATGCCACTGAATACATTACGAATATCTATACCTTGTTCTTGAATAGTTAGATTGAGAACGGCTTTTACTGAATTGAATGACCTCTTAATTGAAGTTCCACTAAGACCCTTGCTATGCCTTCGTTTCAGCGCTTTTTAAAGAGGTTTCGGCATCGATGGTAGCACCTACAGTAGTAAACATGGTTAGTTTTAATACCTTCTGTTAGATGTTTAAAGTAGCTAATCAAGTTTCGTATTAGAAAGCTGTACTTAAATGGGATTCCTAATAGCTTTTTAAACCAACAACTGTGTGCCATTAAAAGCCTCTCACTTTTATTGTATAGCATGTTATTTTGATTCATATACAAACCCTCTCATAAATTCAAAGAACATAATTAATAATATTCACTTTACAATAAAGTCTGCAAAACTTTACAATAGAGTTCTTTAATCTTTACAATATAAATATGGAATTAGGGAAAACAAAACGTTCAAGACAGATTCGAAAATACTTGTTAAATGCAGTTAAGTCTGGCAATCAACAAATAATTCACGACGGCCAAGAAATATTCGAAGTCAGCCGTCAAACTATTCACTCACATCTCACTGCTTTGGTAGATATGGGCTGTCTAGTAGCTAATGGAAATACCAGAGCACGAAGCTATAGCCTCGGTGAAAAGCGTTCCCACACCCAACAATTCCCCCTTAAAAACCTTCGAGAAAGCGATGTCTACTATCAGAACTTCGGCTTTATTTTTAAAGGTTTGCCCGACAATATTGAAGACATCTGTCACTATGGATTTACTGAGATGCTAAATAATGCAATTGATCACTCGGAGGGAACGACTGTTTATGTAAGTGCTGAAAGGGATGAAAACATCATGAAAATTTATATTGACGATGATGGTGAAGGAATTTTCAATCATATTGCTCGTTTAATGGATTTGGGTGATCCTAGAGAATCAATTTTAGAACTTAGTAAGGGTAAATTAACAACTGATCCAGAAAACCATACTGGGCAAGGTATATTCTTTACTTCTAGAACTTTTGATACATTTTATATATTTAGTGGCGATTTAATATTCTCACATGATGATGGCAGTGATGATTACTTACTGCATAATGAGAGGGAGGAACAAGGAACAACTGTTTCGATGGGAATTTCTATGGACAGTACTAGAACACTTGTTAGTGTCTTCGATGAATTTACGGGCACCGAAGATGAAGACTTTGCTTTTAACACTACAGTGGTACCGGTAATATTAGTATTATATGAAGGTGAAAAACTAGTATCTAGATCACAGGCTAAACGTATATTGAACCGTGTAGAAAAGTTTAAAAATGTACTTCTAGATTTTACAGATGTAGATTCTATAGGTCAGGCTTTTGCTGATGAAGTGTTTAGAGTTTTTGTCCGTAGAAATCCTCACATTGATATTATTCCTGTACACACGACAGAAAATATCGACAGAATGATTCGTGCAGCAAAAAATAACCCTGACTAAAAACAATCTATGTCGACTAAAAAAGTTTATGAAACCATGCTTTTAGGCGAAGGTATAAATCCAGTGCATCATTAATTGTTGGTTGATCTGATAAAGAATTCCCTCTAGATTCCATCAAGAGATGTGATGCTGGTACTTGAATATCTTGAAGGCGTAATGATAACCAGTAATTATCTAGTTTTGATGCTAATGATTTTGCTGCAAATGTTGCCTGACGTACAGACTTAGTCTTCAAACAAATGACTATCTTATGCCTAGAATAATACTGCCATAAGTCTTTAGGAACCTTACGCTGGAAGTAATAAACTTGATCCTTAATGTATGTATTAGGTACTACTGTAGCTACTACCATTGATGCCGAAACCTCTTTCAAAAGCGCTGAAACGAAGGCGTAGCAAGGGTCTTGGTGAAAATTTGGGGGATGATTTGGTGCCAGAAGAGGACTTGTATAAGACTTATAACTATTTGAAATATAAGTAAATAATTAAATAAAAAATATTACATGTTACTTGCAGTGTTACGAAAAAGAAAAGTCACATTGTTTTCGATCATAAATATTGCCTTTAGTTGAGAGTTTAATTCCTATTATAGAGTTCCATATTGTCGATATTGTCGATATTGTCGATATTGTCGATATTGGCATTGGGTACAGGGCGTACACTCTAGGTGTTGAAGTAATCTTCTGCCGCCAAGCCAAAAGGCACACTTTCAGAGTTGTGGAAGTTGGCAAAGAGGCTAACTCAGCACTGGTGACTTATGGTTTACTTTGGGTTAGTGCCTTATACATGAAAGTTTTATAAAACCCCATGGCATCCTGCATAATAGTTAAAAATCTCTGGCTACTAGGTATTTTTACTGACTTTAACTTTATTGTGCTGTTATATTTTAATTTATGACTGAATCTTGGAAAGATGATAATTGTGCTGCGATGAAAGCACATTATGCGGTGTATTCAATCCCTCATGCGGCTGCATTATGGTGTGGTGTAACAGATGAAAATATTGAACAGGTTTTGTCTGAAGTTACGCAAGTTTCATCAACAGGATTTGGTAGAAGTATATGGAAGCATCCTGATGCCCCTTGCGTAGAACCAAGAAGTAGGGCTATAGCTGAAGCTATTGAAGCTGGTGAGCTTCCTCATGGTCGGGAAGATGGTAAACCTTTAGGTGAGGGAGATTCTGCTGCTTATGAGCGAAGGCATATTTTAGGGCGTAATTTAAAAATATGGATGGAAAAGGAGTTTCCTAATGATAAACCTGCCTTCTTATTTGATGATATTGAACAAAATTCACATACTGGAATAAATGCTGATTCTTATCGTTCATTAAAAGCTGAGCGTGATGCTTTACAACGACGTGTTGATAAGGCTGTTAAAGAATTTGTGACTCTCCGTAAAGATAAAGAAACGATAGAAGCTGACAGGGATAGATTAAAGCTACTAGCAATTGAATCTACAGGTTTAAGTCAGGATACAAATGATTTTGAGTTAACTAAAAGTAAGTCCTGGAATGAACTTAATCGCCTGGTTAAGCTAGCTGTAACTGATTACCCTAACTGGAAAGGAAATCAGAGAAAGGTGCAGAAGTCTGGAAATCTACAAGATTGGCTGACTGGTACTATTGGTGCAAATAATCGTGAAGCAGAAATTATAAAAAAAATTCTGTCAGATTTTTACCAAGAATTGCGATAAATCAATCATTTAGGTGTGACAAAAACTATGTCATACGCTCTGTCATATGACAAAGGGTGTGACGAAGTGGTATATACCCGATATTAGTTTCATGTTCAAAAGCGCTCAAGGAGGCGTAAACATGACTAATACAATTCTAAGGCTTCCTGCCGTATTAAAACGCACTGGCTTATCCAGAAGTACAGTCTATTTATTGATTTCAAAAGATAAATTTCCTGAATCTATTTCTTTGGGTGACAGGGCGGTTGGTTGGATCGAATCTGAAATAGATCAATGGCTTGAAGAAAGGATTTCCGCTAGCCGCAGTGACCAGTAATGGCTTGCTCTTTGAACTCTATTGAGGGAGTGATCAGCAATGGCTAGTACCCTGAATCCTAATCGAGCAAAAATCCATCGTAATTACACTGTTGAAGAAATTTCTGAATTATTCGGTGTGAGTAAAAATACTGTTAGGGAGTGGCTGAAAACTGGGCTGCCTGTTTGTAATAGTCAAAAACCAATGTTGATTTTAGGAAGTGACTTGCGTGAATTCATCAAAGTGAAAAAAAATTGTAATAAGAAGAAATGTCAGCCCTGGGAACTCTATTGTGTTCGTTGTAGGAAACCTCAGTTTCCAGCCGATGGTATGGCAGATTATGAATCAGAAACAGACTCTAAAGGTCGTCTGATTGCCCTTTGCCCAGAGTGTGAAGGCATTATGAATAAATTTACCAGTTTGTCTAAATTGGAGGCTTTAAGGCCAAAACTAGACATCAGTTTTCCGACTGCACAAAAACACATAAACAAGAGGGATGAACCCGCCCTAAACAGTGACTTTAAGTAGTGAGGTGAAACAATGAGAAACTACCATCCAGATAATGAGCGAATTAAGCGCAAGTATTTTACTTTTATGAAGGAGGCAAGGCGGCAAAATGAAGCGTCAATTGATGCCATTGCAAAAGCACTAAATCGATTTGAAACCTATGGTAAGTTTCGTGATTTTAAGAGCTTTCATTTTAATCAGGCTGTTGGGTTTAAAAAGCATTTAGCGAAGCAGGAAAATAAGCAGACAGGGAAGAAACTGAGCAAGGCAACACTAAACTCAACCTTGCAACACCTGAAGGCGTTTTTTCAATGGCTATCCAGAGAGAAAGGGTATATATCACGAATTAATTATTACGATGCTGAATACTTTAACTTGTCAGAGAAAGAAGTACGGATAGCAACTGCCAAGCGTTCAAGACCAGTGCCCACTATCCAGCAAATAATACATACGATTGCTTCAATGCCTGCCGATACCGTATTGGAAAAGCGTAATCGTGCCTTGATAGCTTTTACTCTGTTAACGGGCGCCAGAGATAGTGCTATTGCATCTTTTAAGCTTAAGCACGTTGACCTTGGTGCCAATAGTGTGTTTCAGGATGCGAGAGAGGTTAGAACTAAATTTAGTAAAACATTTACTACCTATTTTTTTCCAGTGGGTGATGAAATATTTGCTATTGTAAATGACTGGGTTCTGTACCTAAGAAATGAATTGCACTGGGGTAATGATGATCCGTTATTTCCAAAGACAGAAGTCAAGCAGGGCAAAAACCGAACCTTTGAACCTGTTGGTATAAAGCAGGAACACTGGAAAACTACATCACCGATTCGTAAAATTTTCAAAGATGCATTTGAGGCTGTGGATTTGCCAAACTTTAACCCACATAGTTTTCGCAAAACTCTTGTAGAACTTGGGGAAAATGTGTGTAGAACAGCTGAAGAGTTCAAAGCTTGGAGTCAGAATATGGGGCATGAAGGTGTGCTGACCACTTTTTACAGTTATGGTGAAGTACCGTCAGGGCGACAGGCTGAAATTATCAAACAACTTGGTTTACCTCGTGAATCGGAAAATCAACCATTCGATCCATCAGAAATTGCCAAGGCAGTTGCACTTGAAATGAAAAAGCAGGAAGTGGGGTGGGGTGTGTGAAAAGCCTATAGCTTTTTTGAATAGGTGAGTGGCACTGTAGGTTCAGTTATATGACCCCATAATAGTGTGTTCAAATGAGTATAGTGGAATGGGTTATGTCCGCTTTATCAGTGTAACCTGTCATTCTTTTAATCCACTATCAACGCATACCACTGTGCCTGAACCAGTCAATTGAAACAGATACACACTATCTCTGCTGTATGGAC
>JABHSO010000044.1 GCA_018669845.1 Gammaproteobacteria bacterium
AGATGATTTTAAGGCATATATTCAGCAGCATGAAATAGAGTTATTACAGCGTGCGATGGATAAATATCGCTTTAACCAACGCAAAACAGCAGATGCACTGGGTTTAAGCTATCATCAAATTCGTGCATATTTACGTAAATACCCATCTATAAACAGTAACAATGATTAATTTTTCATGATTCGTAGACTTCTTATGAAGGAATTTTTTTACTATCCCAGTGATCTTTTGCGTACTTTAAAATATAGCTGGGTTCATAAGTGGATAGTTCTGTTGGAGTCTTTTGACCTAAAAAGTTGAGGGCATCAAGTAATTGCTCAGAGGCCTTTTGTATGGATAAACCTTTTGCTCCTGTCTGTTTACTCAGTTTGTCTCCAGTTTTATTTTTTATCAATGGAATGTGTAAATAGTTTGCAGTAGAAAATTTGAATAACCGATTCAGGTGAAGGTGAATGCAGGTAGATCCAAGAAGGTCAGCGCCTCGAACAATATCAGTTATATGTGACAATGCATCATCGATGACTACCGCAAGGTGATAGGCATAAACGCCATCCTGCCGTTTTAATATGATATCGCCGACTTCATCAGTCAGGTTAAGTTGAAAGGTATCAAAGTGGTTATCATGAAATTCTATTGACCCAACTGTCTCGGTATTTAGACGCAGTTTAAGAGTGTGTAAATCTAATTGTTTAGTGCGACAATTTCCCGGGTATATTTTCCCCAGTGGGCCTGTTTGAATGGGACTGCCAAGTAAACTCTTACGACTACAGTTACAGGCATATATGAAACCTTGAGAAATTAATGTCTGTAGAAATTCTTCATAGATTTTAAAACGTTGGCTTTGGTATAACACTTCTCCATCCCATTCAAATCCAAAATTCTCAAGGGTGTGTAGAATATTATCAGCTGACCCTTTGATGACTCTGGGAGTGTCGATATCTTCTATTCTTACCAGCCAGTTACCATTGACAGATTTGCTTTGGCAGTAACTGGCGACAGCGGCGACCAGTGAGCCAAAGTGTAAGGGTCCGGAAGGGGTGGGGGCAAAACGACCTGTTCTAGTTTGAGCAGATTGCTGCATGATTAATTAGTGTGAACTTAGCTGTTGTTGAATGTATTTTATATAGTCTGCAGCCGGCAGAGGTTTAGAGTAATAAAATCCCTGAATAAGGTTACAGTTTCTGTCAGTTAGAAAATCAATTTGCTGCTGTAGTTCGACCCCTTCTGCAACTACCTTCATTCCAAGGTCATGCCCCAGGCCAATAATTGCAGTGACTAAATTAGCATCATTTTTATCAGTGTGAACATGGCGAATAAATTCCAGGTCGATCTTGATAATATCTATGGGAAAAACTCTTAAGTGAGAAAGTGATGACTGGCCTGTCCCGAAATCATCGAGTGCAATTCTGAAACCTTTTTGGTGAAGTTTATTTAAACTAACAGAAGTATTTTCCATGTCTGTTATCAGCGTATCTTCAGTCACTTCGATAACAAATTTTTGAGGCGTTTTTATATCATTTAATAAAATGGTTTCTATTTGGTCTCTGTAAGTTTTCTGCTGAAAAGTAATAGCAGGAAGATTGACTGATATACAAGGAATGAAACCATACTGTTTTTCCATTTTTAATTGAAAATTCTGGCTTTCTCGAATTACCCAACAGGTCAGGTCGAATAACAGGGCTGAATTATCCAGGTTGGAAATAAATTGATCTGGATGCTGAATTCCTTTTTCAGGATGATTCCATCTAAGTAATGCTTCACTGCTGATCAAAGTAGGATCATTTGCATCAACTAATGGCTGATAATAGATTTCAAATTGTTTTTCAGTGATTGCTTCACGGAGTTTGTTTTCAAAATTAATCATAGATTCTTCAGCGTTTTCCAGATCACTGCTAAACCATGTGTATTGATTTCGTCCCATGTTTTTAGATTGGTACATGGCGATATCAGCATAACGAATCAATGTTGTAGGGTCACTGCTATTTAATGGAGCCATAGCAATGCCGATGGAAGTTGAAACATGGACTTCCTGTTCTTCAATGTGAAAGGGTTTACTGAATAGTTTTATAATTTTATTGGCAAATTTATTGATTTCATCTGGATGGCTTATATTTTCCAGAATAACGGCAAACTCATCACCACCCAGCCTTGCTATAGTGTCTTCCGCACGCATGCAATGTTTAAGTCGAGAGGCTGTTTGCTGGAGAAGCTTATCTCCAAACAGGTGTCCCAGAGTGTCATTAATTAGCTTGAAACGATCAAGGTCCAGTAGCATTAAAACAAGTTGTTTTCCACTGCGCTCAGTGAGTTTTGTAGCATGTTCAAGTCGTTCATTAAAAAGAAGACGATTGGGTAGACTGGTCAGGGCATCATGATGAGCCATATGGTCTAATCGTGTTTCTCTTTGTTTTATCTGTTCACTCATTTGATTGAATGCTTCAACCAGGTCTTTGGTTTCACTGGCCCCTGAATGAAAATCTAGTTCCTGTGATTTACCTTTGGATTGAAGCAGTAAAGCTCTTGTAGTTCTAGCTATCGGTTTTAGTATATTTCTATCAAAAAACAGGTAACCCAATACAGCAATTAAAATTCCTGACAAGCTGAGAATGATAATAAAAAAAGATAAAGATTTATTTATATCATTTAACTTTTTTATATCGGTTTCGGATTGCTTTGTTAACTCGTTTCTTAAAGTAATAAAAGTCTTGTTAAATTCTTCTAGTAAAGTCTCTATTCGATGCAAAACATCGATATCTTTTCGCCAATCTTTTTTAAGCATTAACTTGATGGCTTTTTTATGTAATTCTGACCAGCTTGAAATGTTTTCCTTGAGTTGAGGTATTAATAATCCCTCAAGGAACTCAAGATCTTTACCTGAAATGAGTGATTCCAGTTTAGCTATATTTTTATCAAGCTGTGGGAATAAAATATCCAGATTGTGTATGCGACTTGATAAACCATCCTCTGATAATCCAAAAAATCCGAATCGATTAGCAATAATGAGTCGAAAGTCAGAGATTATTGAACTCCAGACAGCTTTAATATCGAAAATACTTCTATACAGTTCGTTTGCACCTTGATAATCATAAGTATCCACATCGATGAGCATGTCATTTAAAGTAGTGATAACCTGATTATTTATTGGTAATAACTGTTCAGACATGATTTTAGCAGAAGGGATCCATAAACTAGTGTCTGCCCTTACAGCCATGAGGTCTATCATGCCATCGTGTAGTTGAATGGGTATTTGAACAATGAAATTATTTAAATCAATAGGGTCAATGTCATCAAATACTGAAATATCTAAATTTGCAGTTAACTCAATAAAGTGGGTAATGGATTTATTGATTGCTATTTTGCTTTGTAATTCAGGGTTTAGAGTGTATTGGTAAACCTGAACTTTTATTGCAGGAATTTGATTGATAATTTCATTAAGTGTTTGAGTATTTTGATTGCGCTTAAAAATATTTTGCTGGGTCAGTTGACTGGCTTGTGTAATTTCTTTCCAGTTGTAAAAAGTAAATAGACTGAGAATTAGTAATGCAAAAGCAATACCATAGAGATATCGACCACGATATGATTTTAATCCTGGTAGTTGGAAGGCTAAATTCATTTCCTTAGATATAAAGATTTCTGTTGGTAATGTATTTTATGTTATATGCCTTATTTTAAGGTAATAACAATTGAAGCATATTTTCATAAATTTCTGATAATGTATCAATGTCTGAAAATTTCAGGTTCTCATTAATTTTGTGAATACTTTCATTCACTGGCCCTAGCTCTAAAACCTGTGCACCTGTTGGAGCGATAAAACGACCATCAGAGGTTCCACCGGCTGTGGATAGTTCTGTTTCAATTCCTGTGACTGTTTTTATGGCTTTTTGAGCCGCTTCAACCAATGCTCCTGCAGCAGTTAAAAAGGGTAAGCCAGAAAGTGTCCAGTTAATATCATATTTCAATTTATGTGATTGTAAAATGTTTTCTACACGTTGTTGAATCTCGTCTGCTGTCAGGCAGGTAGAAAAACGTAGGTTAAAATCTATGATGACTTCACCGGGTATTACATTGGTAGCACCTGTACCGGCATTGATATTTGAAATTTGAAAAGTAGTAGCAGGGAAAAATTCATTGCCCTGATCCCATTCGGTGGTTGAAAGTTCTGCCAGAGCGGGAGCTACTCGATGAACCGAATTTTCAGCCAGGTGAGGGTAAGCAACATGCCCCTGAATACCCATTACAGTCAGTCTGGCCCCTAATGAACCACGACGACCATTTTTGACCACATCTCCCACCGTGTTGGTGCTGGAGGGTTCGCCCACCAGTGCCCAGTCTATTTTTTCACCGCGCTGTTCAAGAGTCTGAATAACTTTAACGGTTCCCTCAGTGGCAGGGCCTTCTTCATCGCTAGTAATTAAAAAGACTATAGAACCAGAATGATCTGGGTGTGATTTAATAAACCTTTCGCAAGCAGTCACCATGCAGGCGATGCTTGATTTCATGTCAGCAGCACCACGTGCATACAGGTAACCATCACGTATTTCTGGTTTAAAAGGGTCACTGTCCCAGTGTTCTATCGGTCCCGTGGGAACCACATCCGTGTGACCTGCAAATGCAAGTACTGGAGATGTGGTACCACGACGAGCCCACAGGTTAGTGACCTCTCCAAATTGCATGGTTTCGCACTCAAACCCCAGTTTAGTTAAACGCTCACACAATAAGTCCTGACAGCCTTTATCATGAGGCGTGACAGAATCAATTGATAATAGCTGGATGGCCAGTTCCTGTGAATCAGAGTTCATGACTGCAGAAGTTCCTGTTGATATGTGTCTTCCTTAAAGCCCAAAATTTTCTGATCCTTAAGAATCAATAAAGGACGTTTAATGATTGACGGGTTATCCTGCATGACTTTCAATGCCGCCTGATTATTCATGTTGCTCTTTGTGTTCTCATCCAGCTTACGCCATGTGGTTCCACGTTTGTTAATCAGTTGTTCCCAACCCAGTTCCTGCAGCCAGTTAGTTAACTGGCTTTCATCCGTGCCCTGTTTTTTATAGTCATGAAACTGATAGTCAATCTGATGAGTTTTTAACCAGTTTCTGGCTTTTTTGATGGTATCGCAATTTGGGATACCATACATAACGGGCACATTTTCAGGCATTACTTGATATCTCTAAGTAATTCGTTGATTCCAACTTTAGAGCGAGTTTTTGCATCTACCTGCTTAACGATAACTGCACAATACAGGCTGTATTTTCCATTTTCTGATGGGAGGTTACCGGATACAACAACTGATCCTTCAGGAATTCTGCCATAGGTTACTTCGTCTTTTTCACGGTTATAAATTTTTGTGCTTTGACCTATATAAACGCCCATAGAAATAACCGAGTTCTTTTCTACGATTACACCTTCAACAACTTCTGAGCGAGCTCCGACAAAACAGTTATCTTCGATAATAGTCGGCGCAGCCTGTAATGGTTCCAGTACGCCACCGATACCTACTCCACCTGAAAGGTGTACATTTTTACCAATTTGAGCACAGGAGCCTACGGTTGCCCATGTGTCTACCATTGTTCCGCTACCGACATAAGCGCCAATGTTGACATATGAAGGCATCAATACAACGCCCGGTGCAATAAATGAACCACGTCGAGCCGTTGCCGGTGGAACAACACGCACACCACTTTCACGGAATTCACGCGTATTCATGTCGGCGAATTTAGATTCCACCTTGTCATAATAATTGGTGAAGCCGCCTTTGATAAACTGATTATCATCGATACGAAAAGACAGTAACACGGCTTTTTTCAGCCATTCATTCACCTGCCATCCACCGTCAACGGGTTCGGCAACACGAGCTTTACCGCTATCGAGTAAAGTGATCGCTTCTGTTACAGCATCTTTTACCAGTGTTTCTACATTACGTGGCGTGATGTCGGCGCGGCGCTCAAAAGCGTCTTCGATGATTTGTTGGATATCGGACATAAAAAAGGTCTCCAGAGTTTAAAGATTATTCATAAATTGATTGATACGGTGGGCTGCATCCTGGCATTCATCCAGCGGTGCAACCAGTGCCATGCGTACATAGTTTTCACCGGGGTTGATATTGCCTACCGAGCGTGACAGAAACTGACCCGGTAAAACCGTGATGTTCTGTTGTGCAAATAATTGTTGTGCGAAATCGGTATCACTGATGGGTGTTTTTGCCCATAGATAAAATCCTGCGTCGGGACGCTGGGGTTGTAGTGTTGACGACAGAGTTTTCACTACAGCATCAAATTTTTCACGGTACAGATTGCGGTTTTCGATGACATGCGACTCATCTTTCCAGGCTGAAATACTGGCAGACTGGGTGACTGATGACATTGCACAACCGTGATAGGTTCGGTATTTCAGAAATTTACTGATGATGTCTGTATCACCCGCAACAAAACCAGAACGTAAGCCGGGCAGATTAGAACGTTTGGACAAACTATGAAATACCACGCAGTTTTTATAATCGTCCAGCCCCATTTCTGAAGCTGCCTCCAGTAATCCGGGAGGTGGGTTTTGTTCATCGACGTAAACCTCTGAATAACACTCGTCACTGGCAATGATGAAATCATGTTGCAATGAAAGTTTAATCAGCTTTTGAAGATACTCTGTTGGCATTACTGCGCCGGTAGGGTTACCGGGTGAGCAAATATAGATTAACTGGCAGTTTTTCCATTCAGATTCACTGATGATATTCAGGTCAGGCAAAAAAGAGTTTTGTTCAGAACAGTTCATATAAACGGGTTTTGCACCAGCCAAAATTGCTGCCCCTTCATAAATCTGATAGAAAGGGTTGGGCATGAATACCAGAGGTTTGCTAGCGTTTCTATCTACAATGCATTGGGCGAAAGCAAACAGGGCTTCGCGAGTACCGTTGACGGGTAATACCTGTGACTCCGGGTTAATTGCAGTCTTTAAATTGAAACGCTGGTTTAGCCATTCACTAATGGCTTCACGTAATGGTGCTATGCCTTTGGTCAATGGGTAGTTGGACAGCAGGTGGGTGTGAGCGATTAGATTTTCAACCACGAAATGAGGAGCCGGGTGTTTTGGTTCACCAATAGATAAGGCTATGTGCTCAAGCTTTGTAGTGGTGGTTACCTGCTGTTTTAGTTTATTGAGTTTTTCAAACGGATAAGGATGAAGTAACTGTAAATCTGGGTTCATAGTCTGGGAATTTGTAAACTGTGGCGCTATTATAACGGGATAAGCCCTTTTTCGCAGCAAAGATCTTTACTCCATTAAGAAGGTATAACATGACACAGCAATCGAATGAGTTTTTAGGGATCGATCATCACAGCATAATTATTCAGGATGTCGAAAAAAGCCGTCATTTTTATTCTGATATTCTGGGACTGGAGATAGACACTAACCGTCCTGATTTATCATTTGATGGTTTATGGGTGAAAGTGGGCAATCAACAGGCCATCCACTGCCTTTGCCTGAAAAATCCAGACCCTCTGGAAAACAGGCCAGAGCATGGTGGGCGTGATCGACATGTGTGTCTGGTGGTCAATGATATGAATACATTAATCGACTCGCTTGAGCAGCATTATGTAGATTACACTCGCAGTAAGTCCGGAAGGCAGGCAATATTTTTTCGGGATCCCGATGGCAATGCTATTGAAGTTAAGCAGGTCTAGTCCTCTATTACATATTTGACTTTAGGGTTGCCTGAACCTTTATCTATATGTCATTTGTTAACTCTGGTTTGGTTTATTTTGTTTACCTTGAATTTAATTCAATTGATTTAAAATTCTTTACTATAATAAAATCGTTATTTAGTTAATTACTTATATTCGGGTAATTTTAAATCGATTTAAACTACAAAATTAATCAGGTTAAGGCCATGCAGTTGATGAAGAATATTTCAATTAAAACCAGTTTGTATTCCTCCATGTTGATATTGGGGGTTTTATTAATAGCGAATTTACTGTTCACCATTATTAATATTTATCACCCTCAGGTGACTCGGTCTGATGGCCTTTTCCAATCCAATCAATTGGCTGATTATATTATTTTAGCTGCTGCTGAAGAAGCTAAGGAAAGAGGCTTTTCAGTAAGTTATATTTCAAGTATTGCACAAGGGCAAAGTCCTGATGTTGGGTTAAAGTCCAAAATTGATGAATTTCGCCTGGCTGGTGATAAAAATGTTCATTTAGCTTTAAAGCTGGCTAAAGAGCTTGTTGATGAAAACTGGGCAGGAGATGAATTTAAAGACGCCTTTCAAAAAACTCAAAATGAGTGGCAGCAATTACAACTATTAAGGCAGCGTGTTGATAATGATAGAAGTCTGACAGCTTCTGAAATACTCACTCAGTTTAAACAATTTATGAGAGCTTTTACTACCCTACGACAGATGGCATTTAACCCTGCCAGTCATTTGGAGGGTGCTATTTATAATAACTTGATCATTAAACATGCTATCTGGGAAGTGAGTGAATATGCGGGTAGAGAACGTGCAATGGTAGCGGCTGCAATTGCTGCAAGTGAACCTATGAGCAGGAATAAAATTCAACTTCTGGGTAAATATAGAGGTGTTGTTGAATCTAAATTAGCCTATCTGGAAGATATAGCTCTATTACTGGTAACCAATAAAAAGCATCAGATGTATGCGGAAGAAGTTAATAATAACTGGAGTCAAATTAAGAATATTTTCCTCGGTGATTATCAAAAAGCCAGAGAACTTATTTATATATCTGCTGAATCTGGTCAGTACACTATTTCTGCCAGTGAATGGTTGGCACAGTCAACCCATGCTATTAATACAATATCAAACTTTAATAAACAGGTTTCCATGGATGCAGGACGTCATGCCAATCTGTTTGGATCCGTTGCCAGGAGTAATTACTGGAAGGCTTCTATTGTTTCTATAATTACTTTTATTTTAATTGGTTTAGGGTTATTGACGATAAATAATATTATTCGCCAGATATCTGCTTTAAAAGAAACTTTTGTCAAAGTGGCTGATGATAAAGATATTACTTTACGAGTTGATGATTCAGGAAGTAATGAGTTATCGGTATTAAGTAAGTCTTTCAATACTCTAATCCAGAATTTACAGGATATGATTTCAAAAATCACCGAAGCTTCTTCAAAGGTTGATATTGATGTTGAAAATTCTGTCCAGTCCTGCCGTGACAATAGTCTTGGAATTAGCCAGCAGGAAGTTGATGTTGAGCAGTTGGCGTCGGCCATGACTGAAATGGTGTCATCCATACAGAGTATTGGTGACAGTAGCCAGACCAACGCGCAGAGTTCATTAAAAGTAAATGATGAAATCAAGCAAAGTGGTGAAATTATGCGTGATACTGCAACTTCTATTCAGGGTCTGGGAACAATGATTGAGCAGTCATCTGATGTGATAGGGCAGTTGGCAACAGACAGTGTAAATATTGGTCAGGTGTTAGACGTGATTAAAGGTATTGCCGAACAAACCAATCTGCTAGCTCTTAATGCAGCTATTGAGGCAGCCAGAGCAGGTGATCAGGGGCGTGGTTTTGCAGTGGTTGCTGATGAAGTAAGAACCCTTGCTGGAAGAACCCATGAATCCACAGAACAAATTCATCAGATGATTGAGCGATTACAATCTCAAAGTCAGAAAGCAACTAAGTCCATGCAAACCAGCCTGGAAGAGTCCAGGTTAGCCATATCTCATGTGACTTCTGCGGATGAAACCTTGAATAAAGTCATATTGTCGATGGGCCAGATTATGCAGATGAACTCGCATATTGCTGATGCTACCGAGCAACAGGGCATAGTTGCCGGGGAAATTAATCAAAATGTAAACTCTTTGCAAACTATAGCTGAAAGTAACCATCAGCTGGCTCAAAGCTCGGTTCAAAATATGGGTAATATTTCATCCGAAATGAAAATATTGATTGATATTGTGTTGCAATACAAAAGCGTAGCCTGAAAACCCACAGGTTTTTTGTCATACATTGACAGTTCACCCCCACCGGTTGTGGTGGGGGCATTACCTTGAGCTTGATTCATCTAAGCTACTAAATTTTTATTTCTCCTGATATCTGATCCAGGTATTCATATCTAAGCCATTTAAAATCTGGCCTGAATGTTGCAATCTATCCTGCATATCTATAATTACGATTAAAAAAGTCAAAAAAATATCTTTTATATTCGCAGTTAAGGTTTGCAATCAAAGCACAAATAGTAATTCGTCAAGAAGTTGACTAAGGGTCTTGAAATGATAAATAACAATATAAGCCAGGTAATGAACCAGATGAAAGCCATAGAATCTATGGCCACAAGTCAGGTTTTACCGATAGAAACAACCGAGAAAGCTGAAGGCAGTAGTTTTGCCGGCATGATGCAACAGGCTATAGATCAGGTTAATCAAACCCAGGCAGATGCCAAACAGTTAAGCACGGCACTGGAACTGGGAGATCCTAATGTGGATATCGCCCAGGTGATGGTCGCCATGCAGAAATCCAGTGTTTCATTTCAGGCATTGACCGAGGTGCGCAATAAATTACTGACGGCCTATCAGGACGTTATGAACATGCCAGTTTAACCGGGTTCAACTAACGTATTATTTTAAGGGCAAATAAACATGGCTGATGCAATGACACAACAACAGGCTTTAGCAGCTCCTGCTAATACCACCGCCATGCAGAAAACTCAATCGGGTAATCCGATCGATGTTTTTATGCAATCGGCTTCGGTCAGGCATTTTGGTCGCCTTATCGGATTGGCACTTGCTGTAGCCATTGGCACCGTGGTGGTATTGTGGTCTTCAGAGCCAAATTATGCTCCGCTTTATACCAATGTTACGGGTAGTGATGCTGCTGAGATTGCTAATGTTTTAAATGCCAGTGATATTGAATACAAAATTGATGGAAACACTGGAACCATCATGGTTGCTCAATCAAAGGCAGCCGAAGCTCGCCTCAAACTTGCAGCTCAGGGTTTACCGGAAGGTTCAACCAAGGGCATGGAAATTTTGCAGGATGACCAGGGGCTGGGAACCAGTCAATTTATTGAGAAAGCTCGATATAACCATGCGCTGGAAGCAGAGCTGGCACGCTCTGTTGAATCTATTCGCAGTGTGGAGCAGGCCAGAGTTCATCTGGCTTTGCCTAAGCAGTCTATTTTTATTCGTAACCGAACTAAGCCAAGTGCTTCGGTGGTCACTAAATTATATGCGGGACGTCGGCTAACTCCCAATCAGGTAGATGCCATTGTTCATATGGTTTCATCCAGTATTCCAATGATGGCTGCCGAGCAGGTGACGGTGATTGATCAATTTGGTCGTTTACTGACGGCGGATAAGGACAGTGATATGTCGTTAACCAATAAGCAGTTCGAATATACCCGTAAACTGGAAGATAACTATACCGATCGAATCATTAGCTTGTTGCAACCAATTATTGGAGCAGGAAAAGTAAATGCTCAGGTCGCAGCATCACTCGATTTTTCCAGTGTCGAATCAACCCGTGAAGCCTATGACCCAGAGCGTAGTGTAATTCGCAGTGAGCAAATTTCTGAACAGGAAACTCGAGATTTAACCCAGGCATTAGGCATTCCGGGTGCTTTAAGTAATCAGCCTCCCGGTACTGGAACTACAGACCCCAATGCAGAAGCAGCAACTGAAGCTTCTGGTCTGCCAGCCAATCAAAATCGTAGTGCGACTAGAAATTTTGAAGTAGATCGTATGATTAGTCATACAACAAATCCACGTGGAACGATTCAGCGCCTTTCTGTAGCGGTAGTTATTGATTCAAAAAGTCAGCTAAAAGATGATGGAACCGTAGAAAAAATACCTTATGCGGAAGATGAAATTAAACGTTTTGAAAGCCTGATTAAAGAAGCCATAGGTTTTGATAATAACCGTGGAGACTCGGTCAGTGTTATCAATACAGATTTTATTGCGGTGGAACAGGAAGTTATTGAAGTTCCCATGTGGAAAAGCTTGCTGGGTGAAGCATGGATTGTCGATCTGGCAAAACAGATTTTAGGAGCAATTGGGCTGCTAATTGTGTACCTTATATTTGGTCGACCATTTTTGCGTTCTTTAAACCCAAACCGGGTTGAGATAGAACAGCAAACCGAGCAGGAAATGTTAGAAGGGGGTGAAACTTCAGAATCTGGCCATGCAGCTGTTCCGACAGGACATATTAATGCTGATGGTAGTTATGAAATGACTGAAGATCCGAATAGCGCCGCGGCTTTAATTCGACGTAGTAATGCCACACATGAGCAAAAAGTAGAGATGGCTAGAACGCTGGTAACGGATGATCCTGCTCGTGTAGCCAATGTAATGAGGCACTGGGTGGGTGAAGACCAATGAGTGAGAATACTGAAAATATACCAGCTACCCCTCCGGCCGAAGCTGATTCAAGCCCTTTGATTAATATGAGTGGCTCTGAAAAAGCTGCACTACTGTTATTGACGTTGGGTGAAGATGTTGCTGCACAAATATTACAGCATATGAACCCGAAACAGGTTCAGCTGGTGGGTGCAAAAATGGCTACCATGAATGATGTATCCAGACCTATGGTTGAATATGTTATCGATGACTTTCTCGACATTCTGGAAAACCAGACTGCTCTCGGAATAGGTAATGATAACTATATTCGGGGCATGCTGGAAAAAGCGCTGGGTGATAAAGCTGGAAATGTTATCGACCGGATATTGATGGGTAGTGGCAGTAATGGCCTCGAAGCTTTGAAATGGATGGATCCCAAGTCTATTGCTGAAATTATACGACTCGAACATCCACAAATTATTGCTATTGTATTGTCCTACCTGGAGCCAGATAGTGCTGCAGCCGTTCTTTCTAATTTACCCGAAAATACCCGTTCTGGCATATTAATGCGCATTGCCACACTGGATGGTGTGCAACCTGCTGCAATCAAGGAGCTGGACGCTATCATGGAAAAATATTTTGCTGATAATGATAATGTGAAGTCATCGATGGTGGGTGGTGAAAAGACAGCAGCAGATATTCTGAATTTAACCGATACCGCTATCGAATCAAAAATGATGGAGCAAGTACGTACTGAAAATGAAGATCTGGCGAATCGCATTCAGGATCTGATGTTTGTCTTTGATAACCTGCGTGATGTGGATGATCGTGGTATTCAAACCATGTTGAGAGAAATTTCAACAGACTTACTGACACTGGCATTAAAAGGTGTTGATGATGATTTTCAACAGAAATTCCTCAAGAATATGTCCTCTCGTGCTGCGGAAATGCTGGTTGAAGATATGGAAGCCAAAGGCCCTGTTAAACTGAGTGAAGTTGAAGCTGCACAGAAAGAAATTCTGAATGTTGCACGTAGCCTGGAAGAGTCTGGAGAGATTGTTCTAGGTGGTAGCGGCGAAGAAATGGTTTAAGCAATTAGGTTTTTTATCTTATGCCGAACGGAAAAAATAAAATTATTCATGACCAGGATGTGGACGCAGAGAAATGGAGTCCTCCTTCAATGGGTTCAAAACCCAGTCAGATATTCAGGTCAGATAAAAATCAGGCTCAAAAGGATGCGGAGGCTGAGCTTGAAGTTGATGCGCCTCCAATTCCTACCGCCAAAGAGATTGAGTCATGGCATGAGGAAGCCCGTGAAGAAGGTTACCAGCAGGGACTGAAGCAGGCAGAAAAGGAAATAGCCGAGCAGAAACAACAGTTACTGAATGTCATCAATTTTTTTGAACAGCCTCTTCAATATTTAAATGAAGAAGTTGAGCAGCAATTAAACTTGCTGGCGGTAACGCTTGCACAACAGTTAGTTCGTCGTGAAATTCGGGCGGAACCAGGTGAAATTGTTGCAGTGATTCGTGAGTCGGTAAAAATGCTGTCGGTAAACTCAAGAAAAATAAGAATTTCTTTACACCCTGAAGATGCAGAAATTGTAAAAAAGGCCTTGCAGCTGGATGAACTGGATGATGAGCAAAGCTGGAAACTGATAGAAGACCCAATGATTACGCGAGGTGGATGTGAAATCAAATCGGGTCAATCCATTATTAATGCGACTCTGGAAAATCGTTTGCAGGCACTGGCTGCGTCAATACTGGGTGGCGAAAGAATAGAAGATCAAAGTGAGATAGTTGATGAATCAGCCCCTGATTGATCAGGCATTGTCGAGCTGGGCAACATCATTGGCTCAAACTGCCCAGAGCTGTGATGATATGTGTGGCAAACCCAGTGTAGAAGGCATGTTAACGCGTATGGTCGGGTTAACTCTGGAAGCTTCCGGCTGCCAGGCACCTATTGGTGCTCGCTGTGATGTGGTGACTCCCGCAGGTCAAAAAGTAGAAACAGAAGTGGTTGGATTTTCAGGTGAAAAACTGTACCTGATGCCCACCAGCGATATTCGTGGGCTGGTGCCCAATTCAAGGGTTATTCCAACCAGTCATTCTTCAGCAGTCAATGTAGGTCCAGAATTGCTGGGCAGGGTCATTGATGGCCGTGGACGTCCGCTCGATGGAAAAGGCCCTGTTAAAACGCGTTTACTGATGCCTCTCGAAGGGCGTGAAATAAATCCTCTTAGTAGAACTCCTATTCGTGAGCCACTGGATGTTGGTGTAAGAGCCATTAATGCATTAACTTCTATCGGCAGAGGGCAGCGTATGGGCTTGTTTGCAGGTAGTGGTGTAGGAAAATCAGTATTACTTGGCATGATGACGAAATACACTGATGCCGATGTAGTTGTGGTTGGGTTAATTGGAGAAAGGGGACGTGAAGTACGTGAATTTGTTCAGGAGATTCTGGGTGAAGAAGGTTTACAGAAATCTGTGGTTGTAGCTGCACCTGCTGATTCTTCCCCGTTAATGCGCATTCACGGAGCGATGCAGGCCACGAGCATTGCAGAGTATTACCGTGATCAGGGAAAAAATGTATTGTTGTTAATGGATTCGTTAACTCGTTTTGCACAGGCACAACGTGAAATAAGTCTTGCCATTGGAGAGCCTCCAGCCACCAAAGGTTATCCACCTTCAGTATTTGCCCGTTTACCTCAACTGGTAGAGCGTGCCGGTAATGGTGATAAGGGATCGGGTTCTATTACTGCTTTTTATACGGTGCTGGTGGAGGGTGATGATCATAATGACCCGATTGCCGATGCTGCAAGAGCGATACTGGATGGGCATATTTTGTTATCACGCCAACTGGCCGAATCAGGGCATTACCCTGCTATCGATGTAGAAGCTTCCATCAGTCGACTGGCTCCTCAAATTATGGATAAAGAAAAGCAGATACGGGTTCAGTTTTTTAGAAAAAATTACAGTTTGTATCAACAAAATAAAGATTTGATTAATGTAGGTGCCTATCAGGTTGGCTCTGATGCTGAAATTGATTTTGCCATTCAGATGCAGCCGCATTTAATGAGATTTATGTCGCAGGATATGAATCAAGCAGTATCCCTGACTGAAAGCTATACTCAGTTAGAGCAACTATTAAATAATCAGTTGGCAAAGAAAGCGCAAACCACAACTCCTGCTGCCAGCCCGACGTCTGTAGTTAACAGGTAATGTAAATGACACGAAGTAAAAAGCTGCAACCCGTAGTAAAACATGTTGATAAGAATGAGCAGTCAGCCCTAAAGGCTGTTGCCATCAGTCAACAGCTATTGCAGCAACATTTAAACCAATTGCAGCAGTTGAAAGATTATAAAAATGAATATGCTAACAAACACTCATCAGAAAAAGGTGTTTCATATTCTGCCCTTCAATTACAGGAATTTAATCGTTTCTTAAACCAGTTGAGTGACACTATCTCTCAGCAACAGCAGATCGTAGCGATGGCACAGCGGGAAGTCGATTTAAAGCGTCAGAGCTGGAAAGTCACCCGTTCTCGTTCAGATGCAATGCATAAAATGGTTGATAGAATGCAGGCCAGCGAATTACAAAAGGCTGAAAAAATTGAACAAAAATACATGGATGAAGTCGCTTTAAGAATATCTCTCAAAACCACTTAAATAAAATTTACCTGATTATTTACTGAAATTAAGTGTAAAAAAGGGAGTAGGGTGCGCCGTGCGCACCTTCTTTCCCTACATGATATTTAAAGCTGAACCTCAGGGGTATTCAGGAAAATCTAACATCGTAAGTTCACTTGTTGTTACTCAAGCTGGCATGATTTCTGCTTTAACGGTTTGTAACACAGTCTTTTAAATGGGCTGGATTTGAGCAACTTAACCGTGGACTTGAAAATGACTATTTCAAACAGCAATGTGCTATCCATTCTATCAACAGGCACTGATGTATCTATTGATGGTTTGATGACCGGACAGTTATCCGAACAGACAGCCGGGCAGACCCTGTTGCAACCTGTTGATGCTGCAGCGTTTGATAAAGCATTTGCAGAAGGTGATTTCTGGTCGATGCTGAATCAGCAATTGATAGAGTCTTCTGAAAATAAAACCTTTAAAGGTTTTGAAAACAAAGACTTATCATCATTTTTATATGATCTTGGTGTGGGCTTTGATGAATTGTCGAAAGGTTCTGGACAGGATATAGAACTAAGCCTTAGTAGCCTTTTTAATGCTGATGTTAACCAGGAGCCAGATGTAACTGAACATGAAAATAATTTAACTTCAGATCTTATGCACAGTATGAAATCGCATTTTTTAGAATCTGAGATATCTCAAATTCAACCAGAAACTCTAGAAGAAACACCTGTTCCATTCGCTATTCCAATAAATGTGTTAGATAAAACAGTCGATGCTAAACAGTTTAACGGTGACAAATTGCCTTCTTCTCGGCAAACTGTTTCCGCTATTTTACCTGCTCAGACTGTAGCTTTGGATGCAGAAAGTGCTGTCAAGTCAGCAAATATTCCTGTGGATAATCAACTCAAGTCTTCCTTTTTACCTGGAGACTTAACACGTTCAAATCAAAATTCTCCTTTGAGTTCTTCCAGTGTGCCAGTCAATGTTGAAGCCCAAGATGTAGAGATTGATGAAAAGTTATTGAATACCAGAAACTCAGAATTTGAGATGCAAAAGCCAGAAATGCGGGAAAATGAAAAGTTTCAGCTTAAGCAGGTTGCTGTAGAACAGCTCGGTTCAGTGGTGAAAGATACTGCTGCTCCAGTGTTGTCCCCGGTACATCCATTATCGTCAACTGCTGTGCAAAACCCAATAAATCAACCTCCGGGATCTACTTTACAAACACTGCAGCTATCGTCACAGGCAACCGCTTCACAGTGGGGTGATGCACTGGGCGAAAAAGTGTCATTATTGATCAACAATAAATTAAACTCGGCTGAGATCCGCATCGATCCTCCACACCTGGGTAAGCTGGATATTCAGATTCAGCTCAAAGATGATAGCGCAACTATTTCTATCAATACTCACAATGCTCAAACCCGGGAACTGATCGATTCTGCAAGTGTTCGTCTCAGAGAATTTTTACAGGAAGCGGGTTATAGCTCGGTGGATGTGAATGTATCTCATCGTGAACAGTCCATGGCGCAGGGTGATTTATCAGATCAGGATCAGCAATCAGACAGTAATGATCAACAGCAGAGCTCAGACCAGAGTGAACTTGCTGCAGCTCATCAGGCTGAGCTATCGTTAATGATCGATGATGGCCGAATAGATTACTTTGCCTGAAATTGACTGATTAACTCCTGTTTAATGTTTTGGAAAGTCTTTTAAACAACAACGCCCTGATGGGTTGGTTATTTCACAGGAACAATTAGCCGTTTGAGTTTGTTCTATTACAAACTGTTTAACCTCCTGGCTTTCATTTGCAAGTTTTTGGCTTACACCGAAGCAATAGCAAACTGTTGAATGTTTTCCGTGTTTTTTCAGACCGACTGAAGTTCTAATCTCCGATTGATTAAAGGTAGAGTTATCCAGCCCAAAATACACCACTTCACAATCGGGATCAGAGCAAAAATAATAACCCTGTGAATTTAAAGTCCTGTTCCATGGTGCCTTTAGGTGATGCAACATGGTTCTGGTTTTAACGCTGGAATATTTTTTACCATTCACCGGACAGTGATAAGAAGTTGGGTAGGTTTTTTTATGCTGGCTAGAACAACAATCACTCATTTTAATTCTCCTGTAAAAACAGTCACTCACTGAAACCGGGTTCGATGAGAAAATATGGAAAGTTCAGTGTATCTCTTTGTGAATGACCTTATCAATACTATCTTGATCCGGGTTAAAATTTTACTACTGAAAATATCTGTTCGAACCTTTTTTACTACTAGAGCGCAGGAAAAAGGAACCGGGTATTGGTACTTCAGTTCGCTGTTATTTCCCTGGATTGACTTACATTGTTAAAGCACTTTCAAAGCCTTTTATATAGAAGAGATCGAACCATTATTGTTACAAGTTGTTGAATTTGTTTAGCCTGTCTCCGAGTTGAACCAATTGATCTGATAGCAACTATTTCTATTCCTCCGTGCTCACTATCAGCTTAATCCCTCCTTTTATTACACATTTTTAAAGCTCAATTGCATTTTTCCTTACGATCAGAAATGTGTCAAATAGTTGAAACATTTAATGGGGATATGGTGTCAATTTACTGTCATTAAATACATTTATTTATGTAACTAGTTGTTTTTAAATGGTTAATTATTATGGCATTAAGATTGCTTTATTAACTTACTAGTTACAGGAGAGCTCAATGGCTGCAAACAAAGAAACCCCCGAAGAAGAACAGGAACCGGCAACCGGTAGTAAGAAAAAACTGATTATTATTATCGTTGGCATTTTACTGCTGGTAGGTATATCGGTTGGTGTAACCATGATGTTACTGGGTGGTGATTCCACTGATGAGGCAGCCGTTGTTGAGGAAGTTGTTCCTGAAAAAGAAGATCCTTCTTATGTTGAGTTCAAACCTTTCACGGTAAATTTGGGTCCAGATGATCCGGTAGGTTTTTTACAGGTTCAAATTAATGTGCTGACTTATTTCTCTGTTGTAGCAGAAGAACTGGAAATGCATAAACCTTTAGTTCGTAATAATCTTACCCTGTTATTTGGAGAGCAAAAATCAGCTGATTTACGTTCTCAGGAAGGGAAGTCAGAACTACAGAAAAAAGTTAAAGAGTCCATCCAGCTAGTCATTAATGAATATGGTAGTGGTGGTGAAATAGAAAATATATTTTTCACCAATTTTGTTATGCAATAAACACAGGATAAATAGCTGTGAGTACAGATATTTTAAGCCAGGATGAAGTTGATGCCCTGCTACACGGGGTCGATGATGGTGCCGTAGATACCAATGGTGAAGAAGACTTAAATGATGGGGAAGCTCATTCATTTGATTTTAATAATCAGGAGCGCATCGTACGGGGGCGTTTACCTACCCTTGAAATGATTAATGAACGTTTTTCTCGTTATTTCAGAGTGAGCTTTTTTAACATGTTAAGGAAAACACCTGAGATATCGGTCAACGGTATTCAGATGATTAAATTTTCGGAATATATTCATACGTTATTTGTGCCGACCAGTTTGAGTTTGATCAAAATGGCTCCTTTGCGAGGTACAGGCATGATCATGCTTGACCCCAAGCTGGTGTTTATTATTGTTGATAATTTTTTTGGTGGCGATGGCAGTATTCATGCCAAAATTGAAGGACGTGAATTTACCCATACGGAACTTCGTGTTATCGAAAAAGTAGTGCATATGTGTTTTGACGAAATGGTTAAGGCATGGAAACCGATTATGGACGTTGAATTTACTTATCATAATCATGAAGTTAACCCGCATTTAGCCAATATTGTCAGTCCTTCCGAAGTTATTGTTGTATCCAGTTTTCATATCGAACTGGAAGGTGGGGGAGGCGATATCCACGTGGTATTACCTTACTCGATGATTGAACCCATACGATCAATTCTTGATGCTGGTGTGCAAAGTGACATGAGCGATACCGATGATCGCTGGGGTGTTTTACTGAAAGAAGAGTTGATGCATGCAAAGGTAGACCTTACCGGACTGTTTGCAGAAAAAGAGCTTAAAGTATCTGACCTGATTAATTTACAGGCTGGCGATATTATTCCAATCGAAATGCCCGAGCAGGTCACCTTAATGGCCGATGATATGCCAATTATGAGAGGACAGTATGGTGAACATACCGGGAATGTAGCGATTAAAGTTGAAAATATCATGGAGTTGATTGAAAAAGTTGAGTCCAATGCAAATCACTTAAATATCCAGAAAACTGATGATACACATGCTGAATAAAATGTTTAAAAATATCCAGAACGACCAGGAGTACAGCTATGAATGATGAGACAGATGATCCGGTAGACCAACAGGCTATGGCTGATGAGTGGGCTGCTGCAATGGAAGAACAGACCGATGCAGCCGGTGGCATGGCTGATGAGGTCGAAAAAGTTGAGGCAACTTCTTTGCAGGAGTCTCAGAGCTATGTTCAGGGTGATGTCAATCTTGATGTTGTGCTCGATATTCCAGTCACTATTGCGATGGAAATTGGCAGAACAAAAATTAGTATTCGGAATTTACTGCAGCTTAATCAGGGCTCGGTGGTTGAACTGGATCGACTGGCCGGTGAACCGATGGATGTACTGGTGAATGGAACACTTGTTGCACACGGCGAAGTCGTTGTGGTGAATGAAAAATTTGGTATTCGCCTGACGGATGTCATTAGTCCGGCTGAACGCATCAAAAATCTGAAATAATCCGTAATGAAACTTCTGCTGACCCTGTTGTTACCAATATTACTTCAGCTATTTTCTGGGCAGTTGATAGCTGCCGAAATTAGTTCGCAAATTCCAGCTGTAGATCCTGTTTCTTCTTCCTATTTAATAAAGTTGAGCGTTTCGTTAGTTTTTATTCTGCTGCTCATTTTTGGACTGGCCTGGATGATGAAAAAAATGCAACTAACACAGCATTCTCAAAATGGATTAATAAAAATTGTCTCTGCAATATCTGTTGGTCAACGTGATCGTATTGCTTTGATTCAGGTCGGTGATGAACAGGTATTAGTGGGTTTGACGCCTGGCCGAATAGAAAAATTACATACTCTAAAATCTGCTCTAAAGACTGATGTGAAGGAAGTTGATAATCAGTCATTCGGAGATAAATTTAATCAACTGCTGAATCGTGATAATCAAAGTAGTAAACGAGTGAATAGTAATGTCGATTAACAGAAAATATTTTCTGCTTCTACTATTTCCTTTTTTACTTATTCTCGGGTTTTCAGTAGAAGCACAAACACCGGGTATTCCTGCATTAAATGTAGTAGGTGGCGCTGCAGATGGCCAGTCTTACAGTGTAACACTGGAAATACTGGCATTGATGACAGTGTTAACACTGTTGCCAGCGGTTTTACTGATGATGACATCCTTTACCAGGATAATCATCGTGCTGGGCATTTTACGCCAGGCGATGGGTACACAGTCAACACCTTCTAATCAGGTGCTTTTAGGACTGGCTTTGTTCCTCAGTCTTTTCATCATGACACCGGTTTTAGAACAGGTTAACGATGATGCCATCCAACCTTACCTACAGGAACAGATGAGTGCATTTGAAGCGTTGCAGGTGGCTACGGTACCTTTTAAAACTTTTATGCTGGCTCAAACACGGGAAACAGACATTCAAATGTTTGCCGACATAGCCGGTGTTGAATCTATTGCTTCACCCGAAGAAACGCCATTACGGCTGTTAATGCCTGCTTTTGTCACCAGTGAATTGAAAACGGCTTTCCAGATAGGTTTTCTGATTTTTATTCCTTTTGTCATTATCGATCTGGTGGTTGCCAGCGTATTGATGTCTATGGGTATGATGATGTTATCCCCGCTGATTATTTCCCTGCCTTTTAAACTTATGTTATTTGTATTAGTCGATGGCTGGGCTTTGATTATGGGAACGCTCGCATCAAGTTTTCTGGTTAACGGATGATGTCATGAATGCTGACAGTGTCATTGATCTCTCCCAGCAGGCTTTATATGTGATTGTAATGCTGGCAGCGCCCATGCTGATTTCTGCATTGGCGATAGGTTTATTGATTGGTATGTTTCAGGCGGCTACTTCGATCAATGAAATGACGCTGAGTTTTATTCCTAAATTACTTGTACTGGTTATTGCAATTATGATCGCTGGTCCCTGGATGCTTCAATTGATATTAAATTTCACCCGGAATTTGTATCTGAGTATCCCCGGGTTAATAGGTTGAACTGCAATGATGGAAGTAAGCGCAGCTGAAGCCACTGCCTTTGTCGGCAGTTTAATGTGGCCCTTTATGCGAATCAGCGCCATGTTAATGGCTATTCCTGTGATTGGAACGCGCATGGTTTCAGTTCGTATCAGAGTTGTTCTGGCTGCATTAATTTCATTTGTGGTGATGCCGCTAATTCCTGAAGTTCCTGCTGTTGATCCGCTATCGGTTGCAGGGCTTACTATTTCAATCCATCAAATTTTAATCGGGCTCGCCATGGGTTTTGTTTTACAGATGGTGTTGGCTGCTTTAACGATTGCGGGTGAAGTTATTTCAATGACTATGGGTCTGGGTTTTGCTTCCATGGTCGATCCGGCTAATGGGGTCAATGTTCCGATGTTGTCCCAGTTCTTCCTGATTATGGGCACGTTGATGTTTCTTGCAATGGGTGGTCATTTGATGATTATTCAACTGGTGGTGAGTAGTTTTCAAAGCTTGCCTGTTACAGGTGAGGGAATACCGCGAGAAAGTTTCTGGGTCATTATTAAGTTCGCCAGTCAAATGTTTATCGGTGCTGCCTGGGTTGCTTTGCCCGCGATGATTTCTATTTTAACAATTACTCTGGCAATGGGTGTCATGACCAGGGCAGCCCCTCAGTTGAATATTTTTTCGGTGGGTTTTCCGGTCACCATGTTAGTTGGTTTTATTATTCTGATGCTGGTGATGCCCAGTATTTTACCTCGCTTTAATCAGATATTACTGCAGGGAATGCAGGCCAGCCAGAAAATTGGAGGTCTGTAATGGCTGAAAATGATAGCAGTCAGGATAAAACCGAAGAACCTACCGCGAAAAAACTCAGGGAGGCGAAACAGAAAGGGCAGGTACCTCGATCAAAAGAATTGAACAGTATGTCCATTATGTTCCTTGGCTCCCTGGCTCTATTGTCTTTAGGGCCTTTTATTATTTCTCATTTGACTGAAATGATGACTAAAGGATTTACTCTGACTCGATCAGAAATAATGAATCCCTATCAGCTTATTGCTAGTTTTGAATCAGCTCTTGAAATTGCTCTATTGGGCATTTTACCTTTTCTTGTATTAATGACCGTGGTTGCTCTAAGTACTCCCTTAATGCTTGGTGGATGGGCATTTAGTGTTGACGCAATGTCTTTTAAAACAGATAAATTAAATCCATGGACTGGACTGAAACGTATTTTTTCATCTAAAGGATTGATGGAACTGGTAAAAGCATTAGCTAAATTTTTTGTGGTGGCTTCAGTGGCGATTACTTTTATGTGGGCTAAGTCAGATGAATTCCTGGGGCTTGGTTTTGAATCATTTTTTCCCGGATTAACGCATGCAGGCTGGTTACTGGCGTATGGCTTCATGGTGATGTCATCGTCTTTAATTTTAATTGCAGCGATTGATGTGCCTTTTCAGTTATGGGACCACAGTCAAAAGCTAAAAATGACGTTACAGGAAGTTCGAGATGAAATGAAAGAAACAGAAGGGCGCCCAGAAGTAAAATCTAAAGTTCGAGCACTGCAACAGGAGATGGCACAACGTCGTATGATGGAGGATGTGCCGACAGCAGATGTCATCATAACAAACCCGACTCACTTTGCTGTTGCATTGAAATATAACCCGGACAATATGGCGGTGCCGGTGATTGTAGCCATGGGGCAGGACCATATGGCATTCAGAATCAGGGAAGTTGGTGGCGAAGCAGGGGTGGAAATTTTTGAAGCTCCACCTCTCGCGAGAGCACTATTTGCACATGGCAAAATTGGCCAGGAAATTCCCTCACAATTATTTTATGCCGTGGCTCAGGTTCTGGCATTTATTTTTCAGTTACGTCAGGCGAAGAAGGAAGGGCTGGATATTCCAGACCGACCTGATCCTTATGTACCTACAGATGAAAAGATATAAATTGAGAATATATACATCATGAATACATCATCAATTTTTCAAAGTGTGCGGGGTTTTAGCACACGGGGACTGGGTGCTCCATTTGTTGTCATCCTGATGCTGGGCATGGTTATTTTACCCCTGCCTCCGATAGCTCTGGACATGCTGTTTACCTTCAATATTGCCTTTGCACTGATCGTGGTACTGGTTTCTGTGTATGCACTCAGACCACTGGATTTTACCGTGTTTCCGACCATTATTCTGGTTGCAACCCTGTTACGACTGGCATTGAATATTGCTTCAACCCGTGTGGTACTGCTGGAAGGGCATACCGGTACTGCGGCGGCAGGAAAGGTTATCGAAGCCTTTGGTGATTTTGTAATTGGTGGAAACTATGCAGTAGGTCTGGTTGTGTTTGGTATTCTGGTTATTATCAATTTCGTGGTAGTAACCAAAGGTGCTGGCCGAGTGTCTGAAGTCAGTGCGAGATTTACTCTGGATGCCATGCCTGGTAAGCAAATGGCAATTGATGCAGATTTAAATGCAGGATTATGTACTCAGGAGGAAGCCAGGCAAAGACGTGTAGAAGTTGCTCAGGAAGCTGATTTTTATGGCTCGATGGATGGAGCCAGTAAGTTTGTTCGTGGTGATGCAGTAGCCGGTATTCTGATTTTATTTATCAATATTATTGGTGGGCTTTCGATTGGTATTTTACAGCATGATATGGCTGCCTCCGCTGCTATGGAAAACTATACCCTGTTAACCATTGGTGATGGACTGGTTGCTCAAATTCCTTCTCTGGTTTTATCCACCGCGACAGCAATTATTGTTACACGGGTATCGGCATCTCAGGAAATGAGTTCGCTGGTATTCAGTCAAATGTTTGAAGATCCTCGTGCACTGGTGGTTGCTGCCGTGATCTTAACCATTCTGGGTATTATTCCAGGTATGCCAAATTTTGCTTTTCTAACCATTGCATTTATCTCTGCTGGTCTGGCTTATAGCATCCATAGAAAACAACAGTTTAAGGAAGTAGAGGTTGAATCGGTTCAGGAAGTTGAAGTTAAACCCGAACAGAAAGAATTAAGCTGGGATGATGTAAAAACCGTTGACCTGATTGGTCTTGAAGTAGGCTATGGGTTGATTCCTCTGGTGGATGCCCGTCAGGGTGGTGAACTGATGACACGTATTAAAGGGGTGCGTAAAAAGCTTTCACAGGAACTCGGCTTTTTAATTCAGTCTGTGCATATTCGGGATAACCTGGACTTGTCACCTAACAGTTACCGTTTAAGTTTACTCGGTGTTCCGATGGGTGAGGCAGATGTAATGACAGGCAAAGACCTGGCGATTAATCCAGGTACCGTTTATGGTTCGCTTGAAGGTTTGCTGACAAAAGACCCCGCTTTTGGACTGGAAGCCATCTGGATAGACCCTGTATTGAGAGATCATGCTCAGACATTGGGTTATACCGTGGTAGACACCTCTACGGTTATTGCCACGCACCTGAGTCAAATGCTGCAGGATAATGCGCATGAATTAATCGGTCATGAAGAAGTCCAGGAGTTGATGGATGTGTTGAAGCGAACTTCTCCAAAGTTGGTAGAAAACCTGACCCCCAAACCGCTTTCATTAAGCATTATCGCCAAGGTTTTACAGAACCTGTTGCAGGAGCAGGTTTCCATACGAGACTTGCGTAGCATCGCCGAAACATTGGCAGATCATGGAATACAGAGTCAAGATGCCGGCATGTTAACGGCAGTTACTCGTGTCTCTCTGGGGCGTCAAATTGTGCAAAGTATCTTCGGAATGGCATCAGAGCTATCTGTCATGACTTTACATCCTTCTTTGGAACAGATATTGCAACAAACAGTTCAGGGAGCAGATGGAAAGGTCATGGCTTTTGAGCCGGGACTAGCCCAGATGATGCATAACTCGCTCAAGGAAAGCACGCAAAACCAGTTATCAAAAGGGCAACCTGCTGTATTACTGGTGTCGCAAAATCTGAGGGCATTCCTGTCACGCATGGTAAGACATGGCATTCAGGGCTTGCATGTATTGAGTTATGAAGAGATCCCTGAAGATAAACAGATTAAGGTCATCGCGAGTGTTGGTAACCCTGCACCGGTAGACCAACAGGTAACGACCTAAACTAATTGAATACTTAGAATTTAAAGTCAGGTATCAGAATGAGAATAAAACGAACTTATGCAGCCACAATGCGTGAAGCACTGGCTCAGGTAAAACAGGAGCAGGGCCCTGATGCCGTTATTTTAGGCAATAAAAAAGTGCCGGGTGGTGTTGAAATATTATCTGCCATCGATTTTGATCATCAGAGTGTTGATGCTTACTCTGGAGTACCTGCTACTGCTGTGTCTAGTCCCGTTACTGCCCCTCAATATGAAACGGCTGAACCGAGTTTAAGCAGTGCTGGTCTGGATATTAAAACGGTACCTGATTTTCTTTTTGATCAAACTAATGAAGAACGCAAAGAGCCTGTACTGGGAATGCAATCGGTAAAATCAATACCCGTTGCAAAACCTGCTGAAATTAAAAAAGCCAGTAAACTACCAGCTCCAGCCTTGAAAAAAAGAGCAACTCCTCACCTGAAAAAAGCACCTCCTGTCGCTGAAGTTAAACAGGAAGAAACAACAATTCGTAGAAAAATGTTGCCGGTAGAAGAAGAAGCGAAAATTCGTCTGGCTGAAAGTGAAAGACAAAAGGTAGCCAAAGCTGGTCAGGCCTTTGAACCACCCAAACAATTTAGCCAGCCAGCTAGCTCTTATAGTCAAAACCCCGTAATAGACGAAGTAAAGGATGAACTAAAAAATTTACGGGATTTAATGCAAAGTCAGTTAAGTGTACTAGACTGGGATCGTTATAGTGATTTACATCCGGTAAGAACGGTATTGTTAAACTTGATGACAGAGCTGGGGCTTGGAACCGATATTTGTGAAATGATATTCAAACAGCTTGGAAATATGAATGAAGATCCTCATAAAGTGTGGCAGCAGGCTTTGGGCACACTGGCGAAATCAATACCTATTTCTAATGCAGATATTCTGGAAAAAGGTGGTCGCATAGCTTTAGTGGGTTCGACCGGGGTTGGAAAAACGACAACTATTGCAAAACTGGCGGCACGTTTTTCTCACACTCATGGTAAACATTCGGTGGCGATGGTTACGACGGATAATTTTCGAATAGGAGCCCATGAGCAACTACAGCATTTTGCTCGTATGCTGGAAATTCCGTTGTTAACGGCAAATACTAGTGAAGAATTAACGGACCGGCTTAAAATGCTATCCGATAAGATGTTAGTGCTGATCGATACGGCTGGCATGAGTCAGGCAGATGTACGTTTGTCAGAGCAATTTCACCAGTTACAGCATGGGTCACCGGAAATTAGACCTTATCTGGTGATGTCTGCAAATACTCAACTGGCAGCGCTTAATGAAACCATCAAAAATTTTAGTAAGGTTAAACTGGCCGGTGGCATTGTCACCAAGCTGGATGAGTCTGCTAGCCTGGGGGGGGTCATTACCACAGCGATCAGGCATAAGCTGCCACTATCATATTGTGGAACAGGTCAACGAGTTCCTGAAGATTTACAACAGGCTAAAAATCATCGCCTGGTGAGTAAAGCGGTGACACTGATGCAAAAATATGGAGAGCAGATCGATAAGGAAACCATGGCATTTCGTTATAATCACATTATCAATAATCAGAGCATTTGATAGGGAAAATTATGGATCAGGCACAGGGCATCAGGCAAATGAAGAATCAAAAACCCGTTCAGGTCGTGGCAGTCACCAGTGGTAAGGGTGGAGTAGGTAAAAGTAATATTACCGTGAATCTGGCGGTGTCTCTGGCTCAGCAGGGGCAGAATGTGTTGGTAATGGATGGAGACCTGGGGCTGGCTAACATCGATGTACTACTGGGTCTGAGCCCGGGTTATAATCTTTCCCATGTAATCAATGGAGAATGCTCTCTGGAAGATACCATCATCGATGGTCCTGAAGGCATAAAAATTATTCCGGCTTCTTCAGGTACCCGAAGTATGGCTGATCTGTCACCCGCAGAGAATGCAGGCATTATTCGAGCTTTTTCAGAATTAACTACACCGATTGACACGTTACTGATTGATACTGCGGCAGGATTATCCGAATCAGTGGTCAGCTATATCCGTGCATCCAGAGAAGTTATTGTGGTTGTATGTGATGAACCTGCATCAATTACAGACGCCTATGCGATGATAAAAGTGATGAATCGTGACTTTGATGTGCAACGTTTTCACATTTTAGCGAACCAGGCCCATAGCATTCAGCAAGGACGTGAGCTATATATGAAGTTATCAAGAGTTGCTGACAAGTATCTGGATGCGACTCTGGACTTTATAGGATCTATTCCTTATGACGACTATTTGAAAAAATCGGTTCAAAAACAAAAGTGTGTGATTCAAAATTACCCAAGAAGCCCGGCAGCGATGGCATTTCGCAAATTGAGCCAGAAAGTACAGAACTGGCCAGTTCCGCAGACGATGGAAGGCCACCTGGAATTCTTCATCGAGAGATTGATCAACTACAGCAGTCAGGACGGAGGCATGAGGCAATGAATGGTCATGCCATGTATGCTGAGGTACAGGCTTACGGTGGAGATAATATCGTAGCGCGGCATGCTGTATTGGTAAAAAGAATTGCTTTTCACCTGATTAACAGAATGCCCGACAGTGTGCAGGTCGACGATTTAATTCAGGCGGGTATGCTGGGTTTGCTAGAAGCAGCCAGTAATTATAATGCTAACCAGGGTGCCAGTTTTGAAACCTTTGCCGGTATTCGAATTCGTGGTTCGATGCTGGATGAAATTAGAAAACTGGACTGGACGCCGCGTTCTGTTCATCGAAAATATCGGGCAGTGGGCGAGGCCATTCAAAACATTGAATTTAGAACTGGTTCTGATGCAACAGACATCGAGATAGCTAAAGAGCTAGGTGTTAGCCTGTCGGAATACCATCAAATTTTAATAGATTCAAACTCTTCACGCCTATTCAGTATGGATGCTCTGGAAGAAAAGGGTGATTACCAGACGCCCAGTTCTACAGAAAAAACGCCTTTTGAAGCGCTCAGTGATAAAGAGTATCAACTTCAACTGGTTGAAAGTATCCGTGAGTTACCAAAAAAAGAGCAGTTAGTGATGTCTCTTTACTATGATGAAGAATTGAATTTTCGTGAAATTGGACAAGTTTTAGAGGTGAGTGAATCACGTGTTTGCCAGATTCATGCTCAGGCAGTATTAAGAATTCGATCTAAAATGAAAGATTGGAAAAAAGATGTTTGAAATTGAACTATGCTTAACTTGAATATCTATTTAGGACTTTAGTTTTCATCCAGTACCCCTATTTTATTTGACAGGATTTTCCTGACTTAAAATCGAATGATTTCAGGTAAAATCCGTTTTTGGTACTAAAATTAAAGGTAACTACTCAGCGAGTAGTCGAATACACAGTAATTACTCAATAGAAAACGAGTAGTTAACATTAAAGAATTTATTTTTCAGCCGATAACACTGTTTATAGCAGTTTAGGCGCTTAAAAGTTTTTTATGCAATAGTCGGAGGTTGCATGGATAAGAATATGAAGATCCTTATCGTTGATGATTTTTCAACGATGCGTCGAATAATTAAAAATTTGTTACGTGATTTGGGATTTAACGATACTACAGAAGCTGATGATGGGCAGACAGCTTTACCATTACTGAAATCTGGTAAGTTTGATTTTCTGGTGACTGACTGGAATATGCCGGGCATGGATGGCCTGACACTATTAAAAACAGTTAGAGCCGATGAAAATTTAAGTACTTTACCGGTGTTAATGGTAACAGCAGAAGCTAAACGGGAGCAGATTGTTGAAGCAGCTCAGGCTGGTGTTAATGGTTATGTAGTGAAACCCTTTACTGCTGTCACACTGAAAGAAAAGATTGAAAAAATCTTCGAGAGGCTAGATGCATGAGTGAATCAAGTACAACTAGCTATGTAACCGAAGAGTATCTGGTTCGTTTAAACGACCTGGGTGAAGCAATAAAGACTGGAAATGTTGAAGAATCTAATTTATTGATTAGTGAATTAACGACATTACGAGAGTCTTCGCTATTTCAGGAATTAGGAAAATTAACTCGTGAAATTCACGAGTCTATTAATGCTTTTGGTAATGATGATCGTGTCGCAGAATTAGCAGAAGAAGATATCCCTGATGCTAAGGAAAGACTTTCTTATATCGTCACAAAAACCGATGAAGCAGCTCATCGAACGATGACTAATGCTGAAGAAACAATAGATATTGTTAATGCTTTTAATACCCAGTCTAGCGAGATATATAAACGTTGGAATCAGTTTAAAAATCAGCAGATGTCTAAACAGGATTTTCTTGTACTTACTGGTGATATTGATGTTTTTTTAGCATCTATCAGCGGAGAAAGCGATAAAGTTAAAGGGCAGATGAACGATATCATGATGGCTCAGGATTATCAGGATTTGACCGGTCAAATGATTAAGCAAGTGACCAGCATGGTTCAGGAAATTGAAGGTAAACTGGTCCGATTAGTGGCCATAACAGGTGCCAAAATTTCTGAGAATAAAGAAGATCATAAGGATGGCACAATGGCACATGGACCGCAGTTAGCAACCGCCAATAAAGAAGAAGTAGCAACATCACAGGATGAAGTGGATGATTTGCTGGCCAGTATGGGTTTTTAATTATTTATTATTTTAGCGATATTTTAGTAGGATTTGCAGGTTAAACCATGGCGATAGATCTGGAAGATGACATTTTACAGGATTTCCTGATTGAAGCAGGTGAAATCCTTGAAACGCTTAATGAACAGCTGGTTGATTTAGAAAAGACACCAGATGATTCTGATTTACTAAATTCTATATTTAGGGGGTTTCATACCATTAAGGGTGGGGGGAGTTTTCTCGCACTGGATAACCTGGTCGCTGTTTGTCACAAATCAGAAGATGTCTTCAATCTTTTAAGAAATAATGAGATCAGTCTAAACGCAGACATGATGGATACTTTTCTTCGTGTACTTGATGAAGTTAACAGTATGTTCGAAGAAATTAAATCAGGAGAGGACCCTACTGCTGCACCTGATGACATAATGCAAAAGTTAGTTGATATGCAGGATCCTGATGCAGGAGCTGAGGAAATTGAAGAAGAGGCTGTTGAAGAGGTAGAACAGGTTGTTGCAACAGATCCGGCTAAAGCAGCAGAAGAATTTGTTTCAGGAAAAGATGAAATCACTGATGAAGAGTTTGAATCATTACTGGATGCATTACACGGTTCAGGTTCTTCAGAAAAACTAGAAAAAGTAGAGAAATCTGTTCAGGAATCGAGTTCAACAGATGAAATTTCTGATGATGAATTTGAAGCATTGCTGGATGAGCTACACGGAAAAGGAGCAAGCCCGACTTCAGGGGAACAAGCTGAACCTAAGGTTGAAGCTGCAAAAACGAAATCTACGAAAAAGTCTAAAGCACCAAAGCAAAAGAAATCTGCTGGATCTGATGAAATTTCCGACGATGAGTTTGAAGCATTGTTAGATGACATGCACGGTAAAGGTAAAGGACCAACTAAAGCACCGTCTCAGGAAAAACCAGCAGCTAAACCAAAGCCAAAGCCGGCAGTAAAAGCGGCTCCTAAAAAAGCAGAAAGCAAAGCCAAACCTGCGACTAAAAAGGCTGCACCAGCATCAGCCAGTAAGGGTGAAACAACTGTTCGAGTTGATACAGCCAGACTGGATGACATTATGAACCTGGTGGGTGAGCTGGTATTAACACGGAACAGATTGAATACATTACGCCAGACATTTGAAGATGAAAGAGTGCATAAAGCAATCTCAAGTCTGGATGTAGTCACAGCCGATTTGCAAACAGCGGTTATGAAAACGCGCATGCAACCTGTTAAAAAGGTATTTGGTCGATTTCCGCGTGTGGTACGCGATCTTGCAAGAAGTTTGAATAAGGAAATATTACTGGAGTTACAGGGAGAAGAAACCGATCTGGATAAAAACCTTGTTGAAGCGTTGGCTGATCCTCTGGTGCATCTGGTGAGAAACTCGGTCGATCATGGTATTGAGTTACCCGATATAAGGGAAAAATCAGGTAAAGACAGACAGGGTAAGGTCATCCTCTCTGCGCAACAGGAAGGTGACCATATTATCTTATCGATACTGGATGATGGTGCCGGAATGGATCCTGAAGTTTTAAGGGCCAATGCCATTAAAAAGGGATTGATGGATTCTGAAACCGCTTCTCGCCTGGATGATAAAGGATGTTTTGATTTAATCTTCATGCCCGGTTTATCGACTAAAGAGAAAATATCTGATGTGTCTGGTCGTGGTGTGGGCATGGATGTGGTAAAAACTAAAATATCACAGCTAAATGGTTTGATTGAGATAAATTCTACCCTTGGAAAAGGCACTGAGCTGCGGATAAAAGTTCCGCTAACACTGGCTATCTTACCCACGTTGATGATTCAGCTTGGTACTCGAAAATTTGCATTGCCACTGTCTATTGTGAATGAAATTTTCGAACTGAGCTCTAAAAAAATCAGTGTGGTTGATGGTAAGGAAGTCGTACTGAATAGAGGTAAGGCTCCTCCCATTTTTCATTTAAGAAAATGGTTGTTGAGAGGAAATGAAGTCGATAAAGATTTTGCAACAGACCCACATGTAATTATGGTCCGAGTCGGAAATGATTCTGTAGGATTTGTGGTTGATCAGGTCATTGGACAGGAAGAAGTGGTTATTAAACCACTGGATAAACTGTTGCAGGGTCTACCCGGTATGGCTGGGTCGACAATAACGGGTGATGGAAATATTGCTATCATTCTGGATATTCAGGGACTTTTAAAGTCATTTTCATGAATATTCACTGGATAATTAGCTGTATATTTTTTATGTTAAAAATTGACTCATACAATGGTTAGCGTTTTAATTAAATGTTATGAAAACCTGGGCAAGCATAAATCAAAAAGGCGGTGTAGGAAAAACTACTTCGGTAGTTAGTCTGGCTGGCCATTTGTCCAATACAGGGAAAAGAATATTACTGGTAGATCTTGATCCACATGGTTCTCTAACCAGCTATCTGGGTTATAATCCAGATGAAATAGAAACAGGTATCTATTCATTATTTGCTAACCCAACTTCTAATCCGACGGATATTGCCCGGCTTTTACTACCCACACCCATTAAAAATACCTACCTGTTTGCGGCTTCTACAGCTTTAGCCACGCTTGATCGACAGATCGGCTCAAATAAAGGTGTTGGCAAAGGCCTGGTGGTCGCCAAAGCCATTCAAAGTGTAGCGGATAAGTTTGCCTATGGATTGATCGACTGTCCTCCTATGTTAGGTATTTTAATGATTAATGCTCTGGCGGCCTGCGATCAGGCATTAATTCCGGCCCAGACAGATTATCTTTCATTGAAGGGGCTGGAAAGAATGACGCATACTTTAACGATGGTGGAAAAGTCACTGCAAAAAAAGACACCCTATATGATTGTGCCAACCATGTATGATCAACGCACAAATGCTTCCCGGTCAGCATTAAAAGAAATGAAAGAAACTTATCGTTTTAATGTGTGGGGTTCGGTAATTCCCATTGATACAAAATTTCGTGATGCCAGTAAAGTGGGCGTCCCAATATCTACCCTGGCTCCCTATTCACGGGGATCTCTTGCGTACAAAAAATTAATAAATTTCCTACTAGGAATTCATGAACGAAATAAAAATGCCGAAAAAATACAACAGCGGTCTGCTTAATCCTGACTCTGCTGTTGAGGATTTTTTGGATACTCTGCTGCAGGAATCAACCGAGAAGCCTGAAAAACTAAAGCCGGTACGCTCTAAATCAAACTTATTGCTCTTGCCTGAGCTGGAAGTAGAACCGGCTGAGCCGGAAATTGTAGCTGATATCGAAGTAGTTCAGCTAGAAGAAGTAACGGTAGAAGCAGAGGAACAGTCACTGGCGACGTTAGAAAAATTAGATCAGGATGTTAAAAGTTATGAGTATAGTTTTCCAATTCAATGTCTGATGTTTAGTGTTGCAGGTAATCAGTTGTCTATTCCGTTAATCAATATGGGCAGTGTGTTAGCCTGGGGAGATCGATTAACCCTGTTGCCAGATGCTCCTGACTGGTTTCTGGGCATTTTACAACATAGAGAAATGAATGTGAAAGTTGTAGATACTGCTAAAATCATACACATAAACGAAAATAACCAACAAAATTCAGAGCATCAACATATTCTGGTTTTTGGAGATGATAACTGGGCAATTACCTGTGATAAATTAGGTGAAGTCATAAAGTTAAATGAAGATGATGTGAAATGGTCTAAACAGGAGAGTAAAAATTTAGCTCTGGGGACTATCAAAGAATCATTGGCTACATTATTGGATCCAAATAAAATATTAAATAAATTGAATGAGTATGATGATAAAACAGTTAATTAATTTCAGCTCAAACCTGAAAATTTTTCATTCTGAGCTTAATTAATCCCGACTAAGGTCGATAACCCTATTACAAAGCAATAACAAAGCATTTTTTCTGGAGAATATTATGGCAGATTCGCAGCAAGATACTGGGCAATTCCAGTGTGTTACATTTACCCTTGAACATGAAATATATGGCATTAATGTTATGCAGGTTCAAGAAGTCTTGCGTGAAGTTGAAGTAGCCCCCGTTCCCGGTGCACCACACTATGTGTTGGGTATTATTAATTTAAGGGGAAATGTGGTTAGTGTCATCGATGCGCGTACCCGTTTTGGTTTGTCGCCCAAAGACAGTGATGATATGACAAGAATTATTGTCATTGAGGTTCAACAGCAGATTATTGGTATTCTGGTCGATAGTGTTGCAGAAGTGGTTGATATTAAACGCAGTGAAATAGATTCTGCCCCTAATGTAGGTAATGCTGAATCGTCAAAATATATTGACGGAGTGGTGAGTCGCGGGGAAATGTTATTGATTCTGGTTGATCTTAATAAACTGTTAAGTGAATCTGAATGGGGTGAAATATCCGGTTTTTAAACCGGGAGTTATTATCATGGCAGATCAGACAATTAAACCTGTATTACCTGTCATCAAACCTCGAAATACTCTACACAATAAAAAAGTTGTAGAAAAAGATAAACAACCTGCTGACAGGAAGTCAGCAGGGAATAATTCTAAAAAGAAAAAAGGTGGAATTGATACTTACGCTTGAAATATGGCGTGTCTTGCGCAACAGCTTTACCTCAAAGTTTATCCATAAAATCTTTATGCTTACCCGAAAGTCGGTAAGCAAAACTCAATACTTCAGCGATAACAACATAAAGTGATTGGGGAATATGGTCTCCCAGGTCGAGTTGATCGAGCAGGGCGGATAACTCCTTATCTTCATACACAGGAATGCTTTCCTGTTCTGCAATAGTCAGTATTTCTTCAGCAACATCCTGATGTCCTTTGGCTGTTACAACCGGTGCCTGTTCACCGTCATATTCCAGTGCAATGGCAAACCGGGGTTTTTGCTTTTTGTCTTTCTTGCTCATACTTTTATATCGACCAGATTTTCACCCACCGGGTGAGGTTTTTCTTCCTGAGTTGTCGGCTTACCGATAAAGCAATCAAAAAGCCCAGGTTCGAAGCCGCTTTTCTTTAGCTGATTTTTAAACTGATCCATATGGGTATCAATTAATTGCTTTGTGCCGGATTTAACAGCCCAAAAATGAGCAGAAAGCTTTGTATCCTGTAACAGAATGTTAGTGCTAATTAAGCCAAGCAGGGCAAATTCAAATGCCAGACTTATCTCCCAGTTGTTTTGCTCATCTTTATCGCTACTATTTCGTTGCTTAATGCTTAATTTCAAAGATCTGTTCTCCTCATTCACTTGCAGGGGAATATTCAGATTAATTTGAATGGGCTGGTTTTGTTCCTGATTGAGTCTAATGGTTGTTTTCTGAGTGAGTAACTGGCTCAGGGTTTGTTCCAGTTGTTGTGATAACTCTATTTTCAAGGTGCCTGATATTTCAGTTAAAATATTGTCAGGTATTCTGACTTTGGCTTCGGGGGTGTTGGAATCAATAATCTGGCGCAATAATAGTTTAAAGTTTTCAGGCGATTTATTGATTGCCTTGTGTAATTCAGCAAGATTGTCGGGTATAGAAAAAATGCCCTGCGAAGTTTTTACAGGAACAGAGGGTTTAAGCAGTGTCAGCATGCCAAGTATCTGTTGAAGTGACTCGGCTTTAACGTTATCGGCCCTGATAAGAGGTTGAGATAATGTCTGTAGAAGCTGTTTTATTAAGTTTATGGGTGTTTCTTTTTGAATATTTATTGATGATGCTGGTAAAGAAACTTCTTTTTGAGATTTTTTTACAGCAGCCTGTAAAGAAATATCTTTCTGAACTTTTATAGGTGTCTCTGGGATGGTTGCTTCTTTTTTAACGTTGGGGGCAGAACTGTTGATAGCCTGATTATTAACGGATTGTTTAGTCGTAGAGCTGTGTTCAGCCCTGTTGATCACCGACTGTAAATTTAGTTTATCGTTGATGATTGTTGCTTTAGAAATGTTTGCTTCTGCGGGGTTTAGTTTGAGGAAACTGGATACTAATTTCTGTAAATGACTTAATTCTGGATTATTCTGAGCTGTGGCCAGCCTTGGTAAAAGATTTGATAATGCATTTTTCAGAATGTTCTCCGGTTGTACTCGTATTAATTCAATATTATTGCTGGGGTTAGTCTTTAGTAATAAGGTTTCTCCTGGTTGAAGCAAGTTCTGACGGGGAATTGTGTAGGTTTTATGATCCAGTTGTAGAAAAGTTTTGTCTGTTGTATGGGCTAGTACCTTGACGGCCTGAGGGAGAGCAACAGGGGGCAGTGATGGTTTTGCTGATGAATTCGATGCCGTAGTGGGTGACGCTATAGTTTTTGGGCTTGTGGGCTCTGAGGTAGAAGTCAGGATTTTGATTAACTGGTTAACTATTTTATCTGGTAGAGGCTGACTGGCTTTTAAGACTTGCTCTACTTGTATGCGAGGTTCTGTTTTCCCTGGTAGGACTCTAGCGAGTATCTCATCTCCTTTTATCAGTTTGTCAGCAGTTATACCTCTAAGTTGACCAGAAGCAGTATCCAGCAAAAGCTTGTTTCCATTACTTTCAATAACTATTGCTCTGAACAGGCCTGCCTGCTGCAATTTATTCAATATGTCATCAACCCGAATCTGTAAGGAATCGGTTTTAATATTTGATATCTCTAGATTAGATACCTTTAAGTTAGGAATTGAAGTCTTGGGTAAATCCATCGGGCAATTTTTATCCACCATAGGAAACAGGCTGCCGCCTTTAATTTGTTTATAGAGTATAGGTTATTAATCGGTGGGTCAGGAAGTGAAAGTAATTACAGATTATAAATTGACACTGATAAAGAGTATGGGTAATAAAAATGGAATTATTAATTAAAGCGCTGTAAAAATAACAACTTTTCATCGTATTGCGACAATAAATTGTCACAATGCTCCGTCCAAGAGTCGAAAGTTATATAAGCTATTGAAAATAATAAAAAAATAAAGATGGCGTGATACTCGCATAAGTCTTTAGTAAATAAATCAGTTAGATCGACGGGACTTAATGATATGGCTCAAATTACTACCCTGATGGGTGAAACAAGAACGAAAGGTCAGGTGATAGCGCTTGACTCAAGGAAGCCAGAACAGGTTGTCAGTGATAAGCAGTATCTTAAAATATTACAACTCACCGATTTATTATCCAGGCACCTGGATTTAGAGAATATATTCAAAGTTTTTTCAATTGAAACTGGTTCTCTGGTGCCTCATAACAGTTATCGATATGTTTCAGAACTTCACAAAGCACGAGTAAAATTTGGCAAATTAAATCGGCATAGTCTTCATTATCATCTTACGATTGAACAAATGGATCTGGGTGAATTTACTATTTATCGGAAAGAGCCCTTTAGTACTAATGAAGTGTGTCAGTTTGAAGAGTTGCTGTGTTCTTTGGTTTATCCGTTAAAAAATGCATTGATGTATCTGATTGCAATTCATTCGGCCTATAAAGACCCATTGACCAATATAAATAACAGGGCTGCTATGGATAAACTATTACCCCGGGAAGTTCGTCTGGCAAAACGCCATGACCAGCGACTGGCCATGATGATTATGGATCTGGATGGTTTTAAAGCAATCAATGATAGTTGTGGGCATGATGCCGGTGATCGCCTGCTGAAGAAAGTAGCTGAGGTAGTAATGAGTCGGTTACGAGATACAGATATGTTATTCCGTTATGGTGGTGATGAATTTGTAGCGGCTTTACCACTTACAGATATGCAAGGAGCGATAGATGTAGCGGACCGTATTCTTGTGGGTATCAAGGATATGGATTTAGAAGGCTTTGATGGTTTTACCGAAGTTGGTATGAGTATTGGGTTATCCATGTTGCATGCTGGAGATGATTTTAATCGATTTTTCAAACGTGTTGATAAGGCTTTATATCAGGCTAAAAATACTGGCAAACATAAGGTTATTGTTGGGTAATTACACAATAATGATGGAATAATATTAAATTTATCTAAAGTATTGGGTGTGAGCTATAAAATTACTGCTATAGTCATATTGTATAGAGTTTTAGTAAAGACATTCACCTGATTCAAAAGAGGGGAGATGTCTGTTTTTTTTATATTAATAAATTTAATCAGGAGTTACGAATGGCTTCAATATTGGCTGTCGATGATTCAGCTTCCATGCGACAAATGGTTTCTTTCACATTAAAGAGTGCAGGACATAATGTGGTCGAGGCTGAAGATGGTTTAGTAGCGCTGAATAAGGCTAAAACCAGTGCATTTGACCTGGTGATCACCGATGTAAATATGCCCAATATGGATGGAATAGCTCTGATAGCTGAATTAAGAAAATTACCAAATTTTAAATTTACACCTTTATTAATGCTAACTACTGAGTCTTCAATGGATAAAAAAATGGCAGGTAAGAATGCAGGAGCAACGGGTTGGATAGTAAAACCATTTAACCCTGACCAGTTATTGGCAGTTATCAAAAAAGCATTGGGCTAGGAATCCTACAGGCTTTAGAAGCTCAAACTTAATTAGTGGATCTGTGCAGTATGGATTTGCGTATACTAGCAATTCTCAATCACAAAGGGGGGGTGGGGAAAACCACGACCTGCTTTAATCTGGCAAGTGCATATGCCCGTATGGGCTTGCGTGTTCTCGCTATTGATCTTGACCCCCAGGCGCATCTCACTGTCAGTCTTGGCTTACAGGATCATGGTTTAACCGGTGTTGATGATGTTTTCCTGGAACAGGCTGAAGTCGAAAACTTCATTCTTAATATTAGAGATAATCTGGATGTGTTACCTGCTGGTTTTAGATTGGCCGAAATTGAACGATTGTCTTCAGCTGGCAGGAAGCAGGCACGCGTGTTAGAAAAAGCGCTACAGCCAGTTCAACAAAAATATGACATCATTCTTCTTGATTGCCCGCCAACTTCAGGTTTGTTAAATTTCAATGCTTTATATACTGCGGATGAAGTCGTAATTCCAGTTTCCAGTGATTATCTTGCTTTACATGGTTTATCACAGTTATTGCGTACGCTGAAAAGTGCTGAGAAGTTTATGCAAAAGAAATTAAAGTTCTGGATTGCTATTACCCGTTTTACCACCAGAAGGCGTTTATCTAATCAGGTAAAAGATAAGCTGATAAAGTACTTCCCCAGGCAATTGCTGGCAACGGTCGTTAGAGAAAGTGCTCCACTAGCAGAAAGCCCAAGTTTTGGTAAATCCATTTTTGAATACAGCAAACGCAGTAACGGTGCTCAGGATTATGCAGCTCTTGCCGATGATATTCTGTATGAAAGAGTGTATTCATAAAAATGAATAATATATTTTTTAATTTTATCAAACAGCACAGATTAGTAGCATCGACAGCTTTTGTCTTACTGTTTTTATTAATAGCTCAGACGGTAATGTCTGCGAACTGGCTTAATATATTTTCTATCTTTTTGTTCCTGACGTTATTTGTACTGGTCATAAAATTACCGCAAGATGATAGTGATAAACAACCGGTTGAAAAAAAATCACTATCCTCATCAGAATTGGCTGAACTATTCACCAGTTTTACCGGCCTGGTTGGAAGTCAGACTATAGAAATAAGTGAGGCGCTTTCTCAAATAAAACAGGTGGTTCTGGATGCCACTGGAAATTTGAGTAGCAGTTTTCATGATCTGGATGAAAAAAGCAGGTCTCAGAGTGAAATGATTCATGGCCTTCTGAAAACGGAAAATAATACTGGGCAAGCTGATAAAGCTAAATTTGATATCAGTATGTTTGTAAGTGATACCAATGAATTATTACAACAGTTTGTTGATCTGATGTTATCAACCAGTCAACATAGTATGAAAATGGTTCATTCTATCGACGATATATCAAGCAAGATGGATGAGGCATTTAACCTTCTTAAAGATGTTAGTTCTATCGCTAACCAGACTAATTTGCTGGCGTTAAATGCTGCTATCGAAGCTGCCAGAGCAGGTGAAGCTGGAAGAGGATTTGCAGTGGTGGCAGATGAAGTTAGAAATCTATCCCAACATTCAAACAGATTTAGTGATGAAATAAGATCGGTAGTAGAGAAAGCCCAGTCAGATATAGCATTGGCTAAAGCAGTTGTTTCGGATATGGCATCAAAGGATATGACTGATACTATTTCATCTAAAACCCGGGTAGATGAGATGCTTAAATCAGTCGAAGCTTATAATAATAGTATCGATAATGAGATGACCAGAATATCGACTGTTTCAGATGGAATATCTCAGTCAGTGGGAGTTGCCATTAGATCTTTGCAGTTTGAAGATGTAGTGACTCAGGTTGTTGATTACAGTAGCGAACATGTAAAACGTCTTGATGCTTTGGTGATCAGGCTGGGACAGAAAATATCTGAATTACCAACCGATGAAACTGCTCAGCATGTATTAATGGAGCATTTACAGCAGGAAATCAATCAGTTAAAAACTGAGTGGGAAAACCCGCTTAATAAAGCTGTAAGCCAGAGTTCTATGGATTCAGGTGATATCGAAATGTTTTAGTTTGAGTTCGGCTCTGCTTATCTTAAATTAATTTCTAGTTAGGTAGATTGAGAGAATAAAATAATTCTACACATCCGAACACACTTTAACTAATAAGCTGCTATTATCAGGTATAAATAGGAACTTTTTTTAGTAACAATTTAATAATTATTTTAATTAAGGCAAAGAGAAAGTAGGTAAAATTATGTCAATAACAAGTACGGTTTCTGATAATGGAAAACAGGTCACCATTTCCGTTTCAGGTAAGTTTGACTTTCAGCTATATGATGAATTCAGGTCTTCCTACGTAGAAACGCTTGGGGCAGGAGTTCAGTATGTTGTTAATTTGTCAGGTACTGATTATCTGGATAGTTCAGCTCTTGGAATGTTATTGTTGTTACGTGAACATGCCGGTGGAGAAGGTTCCAGAATTGAAATATCTAACTCATCAGCAGATGTTAAGAAGATTTTGGACGTTGCTAATTTTGGAAAACTATTTGAAATTAATTAGGTGAGTATTCATGATGGACTTTTCTGAAAAGAGGGATTTTCAACGTATGGCACTGGATTGTGTTATGGAGTATCAACTGGATAAAGATAGTGAAACCTACCAGGGTACGGTTATAAACTTAAGTGCCAAAGGCGTTTTGTTTGTGACCTCTGAAGCTGTTGAGGTTGGTACCAGTGTGCAGATTAAATTGACTCCTGTACATGATATTACACCTCCAATGTCGGCAGATACCCTGATAGCTCGATGTGATAAACAATCAGAAGGTGAATATCAGGTTGCGGCTAAAATAGTTCAAATTCGCTAAGGCCGTAATTTTACTGGATCAAATGGGTGCGCCGTGCGCACCATTTCAAACTAACCATAAGTTTGGTCGACATACTTTTCGACTAAAGTCATAAACTCCTCTGCAATATGTTCTCCTTTGAGAGTTACTGTTTTTGTCCCATTTTCATAAACAGGTGCAACCGGTTGTTCTCCATTCCCTGGTAAACTAATGCCAATATTGGCATGCTTGCTTTCGCCGGGACCATTCACTACACAACCCATGACAGCAACGCTCATCTTTTCGACTCCAGGGTAACTTACTCTCCACTGTTTTATCGAATCATCCATTTTTTGCTGAATCTGCTGGGCGAGCACCTGGAAATAATCACTGCTTGTTCTACCGCAACCTGGACAGGCAACAACCATCGGTGAAAATGAACGTTTGTTTAGTGATTGTAAAATTTGCTGTGCGACTTTGACTTCACGTGTCCGCGAGCTACCGGGTTCTGGTGTTAATGAAATACGTATCGTGTCACCTATGCCTTCTTCAAGCAAAATAGCCAGGGCGGCTGTAGAGGCAATGATACCTTTATCACCCATTCCGGCTTCGGTTAACCCCAGGTGCAATGCATAGTTGGATTGTCTGGCAAGCTCTCTGTAAACCGCAACTAAATCATTGACGTGACTCATTTTGCAGCTAATGATTATTTTATCGGCTCCCAGGCCAATATCCTGGGCCATCTGAGCGCTGCTTAGTGCAGATTGAATGACGCCCATTCTGTTGATTTCTATTAATTCTCTAGGATTATCAGATTGTGCATTTTCATCCAGCAGTTGTGCAAGAATCTGCTGGTCCATGCTGCCCCAGTTAACCCCGATACGAACCGGTTTATCATGCTCCACTGCAAGCTTAATCATGGTGTGAAATTGTATATCTCGATTTTTTCCACGCCCGACATTGCCTGGATTGATTCGGTATTTAGCCAGGCTAATCGCACACTCCGGGTATTTTGTTAATAGTTTGTGGCCGTTAAAATGGAAATCTCCAACGATGGGAGTGTCATAACCTTCAGCTGTTAATCTATTCACTATAACCGGCACTGCAGCCGCTGCCTGCTCATTATTAACGGTTACCCTGACCAGTTCAGAACCACTGTCACTGAGCTGTTTTATCTGTTCAATTGTTGGCTCAATATTGGCGGTATCGGTATTGGTCATGGATTGCACAACAATCGGTGCATTGCCGCCAACCATTATGTTCCCCACCTTAACGCTTTGTCGAAGTGGATTGGGTAAATTACTTAGAGACATCTTAATTTTAACGAATAATAGCTGGGTAATAAGCGGGAATTATATCTGAAAAACCTCAAGTAAATTAAGCAAAAGGCGATAACAGGATAAGTTGGTCTAATTAATTATTAAAAAATAAATATAAAGTTCAGTCTTTTGCACTATAAATAGTTGATTAGAAGCAAATTCAACAATATCAGGAGCTTTAAGCATGTCAATCGATATGGCTCAATTTCATCAGGTGTTTTTCGAAGAAAGTTTTGAAGGTCTTGAGATTATGGAAACGGGACTGATGGATCTTGAGCCGGGTGTTCCCGACAATGAAGTCATCAATAGTATTTTCCGTGCGGCTCATTCTATCAAGGGCGGGTCGGGAACCTTCGGGTTCAAGGCTATAGCTGATTTCACTCACGTGATGGAAACCCTGCTGGATGAAATGCGCGATAACAAGCGGGATGTGACGACTGAAAATGCGGATATCCTGTTGCGTTCTGTGGATTGCCTGAAGGAAATGCTTGAAGCAGCTCAGGATGGAGATGATGCTGATGAGAATCGAGTGAAAGAACATCAGGATGAGCTGGAGCAAGAGCTGGCTAACAGTGGAGGTTCATCACAACCGGCAGCTTCTGAACAACCACCTTCAGTGGCTCAGCAATCAGGGCAAAGTGCTGCAGCTGCCTCTAAGGGCTGGAAAATTAGCTTTAAGCCAGCCAGTAATATGTTTCAAACGGCAAATGACCCGCTACCCTTAATGCGTGAATTGAGGGAACTGGGTGATTTGCAAATGGAAACCCATCTGGGTTCAGTTCCCGATTTTGACCAGTTAGAAGCTGAAGATTGTTATATCAGCTGGACCATGACACTGATTACTGATGCAGCTAAAGAACAAATAGATGAAGTGTTTGCCTGGGTTGAAGACTTATGCGAGCTGGAAATTGCTCCGCTAGTTACAGAAGAAGAGGTTGTTTCAAGTCAACCAGAGACAACGACTACTAATTTACCGGTACCACAACGACGGGAAGAAGATCAGGGTAAGCCAAAAGTAGATCGTCGTAAAAATGACAGGCGAGGTGGAGCATCTGGTGGCGGTGCAGCAGCAACGACGTCAATTCGTGTTGAAACCGGAAAAATAGACGGACTCATTAATATGGTTGGTGAGCTGGTTATCACTCAATCTATGTTAGGACTATTGGGTGAATTGATTGAGGAAAAACAGACTGTTACACCTCAGGATATAGAAAAGCTTAGAGATGGTCTGATGCAGCTCGAAAGGAATACTCGTGAACTGCAGGAAAATGTCATGCAGGTTCGCATGATGCCGATCAGTTTTACTTTTTCTCGTTTTCCACGGCTGGTGCGAGATCTTTCCAGTAAGTTAGGCAAGAAAATTGATCTTAAACTGGTGGGTGAAACAACTGAGGTGGATAAAACCGTCATCGAAAAAATTGGTGATCCGCTGGTTCATCTGGTGCGTAATAGTCTGGACCATGGCATTGAAATGCCCGAAGTACGTGTTGCAGCCGGTAAAACAGAAAACGGCACCATTGAACTCAATGCTTATCATCAGGGTGGAAACATAGTTATAGAGATAAAAGATGATGGTGGTGGCATGGATAAGGATGTGCTGCTCGGAAAAGCTATCGACAAAGGACTGGTGAGTGAAGATGATGTTTTAAGTGATAAGCAGATTTATGAACTCATCTTTATGCCGGGTTTTTCTACAGCAGCTGTGGTCAGTGATGTTTCAGGTAGGGGTGTTGGAATGGATGTAGTACGCCGGAATATTCAGGAACTGGGTGGTGGGGTCGAAATTGACTCGGCACTTGGAGTCGGTACCACGATAACAATCAGGTTACCTTTGACTTTAGCAATTCTGGATGGGCAAACAGTGACCGTTGGGCATGAAAACTACATTATTCCCATTATTTCCATCATTGAATCGATTCAGGTGAAACCTGAAATGATTAACCGCGTTGGAGGCCAGGGAGAAACCTTTAAATTACGAGATGAATATATTCCAATCATTAAATTACACGAAGTGTTTGGTAGTAACCCAGATACTGAAATTGATCTGAGTGACGGTCTGCTCGTTGTGGTTGAAGCAGACGGTGAACATATAGGTTTATTTGTTGATGACCTGTTAGGACAGCAACAGGTGGTTATCAAATCTCTGGAAAGTAATTATAAAAAAATAGAAGGGTTCTCCGGAGCAACCATTCTGGGGGATGGCTCGGTCGCTTTGATACTGGATATGCCGGGTATTCTTAGCCTTAATAAAAAACTTCAAAAACAATCAAAAGCAGCCTGATCATGAGTGCACAGAATATTACTGAAGACATAACGCACCTATCTTCTGTTAATCAGTACCTGACATTTCGTGTTGGTAAAGAAGATTATGGAATTAAAATTTTAAGCGTACAGGAAATTAGAGGCTGGGAAACGGTGGCGAGAGTACCGAATACGCCACATTATATAAAAGGTGTTTTAAATCTCAGGGGAACAGCTGTTCCGGTTATAGATATGCGCTTGAGAATGGATCTTACCAATCCGAAATACGATAACACAACCGTATTAATTGTGGTCCGTGCAGAGATAAATGGTGATGAGAGAATAGCAGGAATTGTTGTAGATGCTGTATCTGATGTAATGAATGCACGTAGTGATGAAATTCGAAAAACGCCTGATTTTGGCGACAGGGTTAATACCGAGTTTATAAGTGGGTTGGTTGATGTGGGTGGAAAAATGGTGATGTTGTTTGATGTAGATACCTTTATGAAACACTCTGATATTTATGAACATGCAGAAGAAGCTGAGTAAATAATAAACTGATATTAATCACAACATTTAGAGAGTTATGCGATTTATAAATAATATAAAATTAAAAAATAAACTGATTCTAATGTTAATTGTGCCGATTACCGGCATGGTGGTATTTTCTATTTCGCTTTATCAGTCAGCCAGTTCTGATGCAGATAATGCTACAAAAATGCTGCTGTTAACTGAAGTTGCTATTGAAGTGAACCGGGGTATTGACTCACTTCAAAATGAACATGGAATTACGGCTAAATTTATAAAAGCGTATGGAAAAAAATTCAACAAAGAACTAGCTGTAAGTCAGCAAGTTACAGATGAATCGCTAGTGGAGTTAAATAAAACAATTGAAGGTATCAATGGAATAGTTTTTAACGATACCTTTAATAACCGCTTAAACCAGGTGAAAACTAATATCTCAGAGTTATCTGGAAAACGCTCAGCCATAAAAAATAAAAAACTACGAAGAAATAAGGCAGAAGATTTTTATAAAAAATTAGTGGAGGATATGTTGTTTCTGATTGAAATGATGCCTCGTCTAGCTGCGGATAAAGATCTTGCAAATATCACCAATGCTTATGTCAATTTTATGAGGTTGAAAAATTTGGCAGGACAGGAAAGATTGATATTACTGAATGTATTCAAACGGGATCAATTTCTGGGAAAAGAATTTAATAATTTTAATCAATCAGTTAATTTTCAGACAGTTTATGAAAGCTCTTTTCTATCATTGGCAACTGAAACTGAAAAAGAATACTTTAAACAGACACTGTCTGATGGAATAGTCATAAAAGCCAAAGAAATGCGTGAAAAAGCCTTTCTGGCTGCTGATTATGGAGCGTTTAATATTGAGCCAGAAACCTGGTCTGAAACACAGGGTGCTAAATTACAGTTACTCAACAAGGTGGCGGAAAGGTTAACACAGGATGTAAAGGATAAAGTTGAAATGACCCGTGAAACATCCAGTAATTTACAGATGATGATTACGTTGTTTTCAATTTTTGCATATGTTCTTACGTTGTTTTTCTGGTGGATTATATCCAGAGGCATAGGTTCATCGGTTACTAGTATTTTGCATATTATGGATCGAATAGCTATTGGTGATCTGAATAATAAAATTTCAAAAAATAGTAAGGATGAGTTCGGTCATTTATTAGGTTCTATCGGAAAAATGCAACAGGACCTGAAAAAGAAGATAGATAAAGAAGCCATAGTTTCGGCAGCAAATGCCCGGGTAAAACAGGCGCTGGATAACGTGAGTGCGAATGTCATGGTGGCTGATCAGAACAATGACATCATTTACATCAATCAGGCCGCATTAACACTGTTTAGTTATATAGAAAATGACCTTGCCAAATCAATTGGTGGTTTTAAAGCAAGTGAAATTGTAGGTAGTAATATCGATAAATTTCATAAAAATCCCGTGCATCAACAAGGCCTGGTTAAAGGGTTGAGCGCTCGGCATGAAGCAAAATTTCTAGCCGGCTCCCGTACCATGTCATTCATTGCAAATCCGGTGCTAGGTGAAAATGGAGATCGTCTGGGCACAGTGGTTGAATGGCAGGACCAGACAGATGAGATAAAAACAGAAAAAGAAATCCAGTCTATTGTTCATGCGGTTAAAGAGGGGGATCTTAATCAACGCATCATGACAGATGGGAAAACAGGTTTCATGCTCAATCTGAGTGAAGGCATTAATGAAATGGTTGAAGAAGTGTCTGATACACTGAATGATATTGATAACTCTATGTCCGCTCTTTCTCAAGGAGACCTGACCCAGAATATAGAACGAAGTTATCTGGGAACATTTGGTTCTGTTGCCAGTAATGTGAATGAAACTATTCATAAGCTGGGGCAAATTGTTGGAGAAATAAGCCATGCATCGGTAGAAGTATCAACCACGGCCAAAGAAATTCTGGATGGCAATAACAGTTTGTCCTCTCGTACTGAACATCAGGCTTCTGCGCTGGAACAAACTGCATCCAGTATGGAAGAAATAACAAGCACGGTAAAACAGAATTCTGATAATGCCCAGCTTGGAAATGAACTGTCATCAGATGCGAGAGATATGGCTGACAAAGGAGGCAAGGTTGTAGATGACGCCATTGTCGCCATGCAGGAAATTAATAACTCCAGTAAAAAAATTGCTGAGATCATCGGTGTAATCGATGAAATAGCTTTTCAAACCAATTTGCTTGCATTGAATGCCAGTGTAGAAGCGGCTC
>JABHSO010000139.1 GCA_018669845.1 Gammaproteobacteria bacterium
ATTACTTCGCCGTTTAGTATTTCGGTATATCCATGATCTTCATACATGACTGGATATCGATAAGATCGTGTTAAAGATGTGCGGATAGATGAGTTTTCATCAAGTAAGTAGGTTGCAGATAACATCGGTGAATTTTTACTCCCACCTACTGTTATGTCTTCATGCATTAACCCCATATTTATTATAACCCGGTTCGTCGGTTTCCATTCAGCTCGTGCAAAATACCGGTCTACGTCATTATGATCCCACCCGTCTATTTGGTCATAAATCTTCCCTTCCTGAGAGTCCTTGCGTTTTTCTATTCCCAATACGGATCTAAAGTTATCAGTAAGCTGTTTTCTATATTCCAGCTCAAGACTCTCTCTTTTCCATTGAGCAGTGGCGTCAATATCAAGAGTTATTGATCCAGGGAGGTAAGGAACAGTAATATCACCGGTTGTAAATAAGTCCGTTTGTTTGTGATATTCATTGTAGTAGGTTACTTTTAGGCCATCATCGGTATCCCAGGTTCGATTCCAGCTGATTTTGTTGTAGTTAAATACCAGGTTTTTTTCTCTGAGAGGGTCGAAAGTGGACTCAGGTATGTTGCCATCATTTCTAGTCCCTTCAACTCGACCTATATCGAGGTCAATCGTATCCTGCTCTGATATGCGTAAATCGAATCGTGCTTTTATAGATGTATTCGACTGACCATCGATATCATTTATCTCTGACTCACCTTCTCTTTCAAACCCGTTGTCTTCCATATCAGAAATGGAGAAGCGGTAGCCAATATTTTCATATTTACCTCCATGCCGGAAATAAGCTCTTTTATAGTCAAAACTACCTGCTTTTACAGAGGCGTAATTACCAGGAGTTGTATCAGTATGCTTGGTAATAATATTGATGGTTCCCAAAAAGGAATTAGAACCAAATGATGCGGCATTAGGTCCACGAATTATTTCAATTCGCTCAATCTCTTCGATCTCAATACCAAGGTCATGCCATGGAACCCCGCCAACAGAGACAGACCAGACAGATCTTCCATCAATAAGAACCTGAAAATTCCTGGCGAGTTCATCGGCAAAACCAATATTTGTTACCAGTGTAGAGCGTCCATCACGAGAACCGGAAAGAAAGCCTGGTACAATTTTAAATAATTCTGTAATTGTTCTGGCGTGGGATTTTTCGATAAATTCCTTATCGATAATGGTTGATGCCAGTGGGGCTTCAAGTTTAGATTGTTGAAGCCTGGTGGCGGTCAAAATCATAGGAACATTTGATGAACTATCAAGGGGGTCAAGGGGATCATGATTTGCAGAATCGACAGGTGTGTTTATTAGAAGTAAAAGATAAATCGCTTTTTTAATATCCACAATGCCTCCCTTCAGAAGTCAAAAGGCGGGTATTATACGAATATTAGAACATAATGAAATGCTTATATAGAGGAAAGTGTGAACCAGAGCCTTTTTATAAATGACTGAGTTTCTGATTTTATTATTTTTCAGGTGTTCTGTTGAACTGTATACCGGCTAGAGCATCTTTACTGAATCAAACTGTTGTGATTATTTATGCCGTTACCTTGGGGTTTTTATATTCGCCAGGGCTATAGCGCCAGGGATATATTTATTTAAAATAAACTAAAGATCCATGCCTTATATATGCAGATTCACATCCAATCTCTTTACATAACGGTACTTTCAGAATATTTATTGTGAAAACCATTAGCTAACAAATTGCAGTTCATCTAATAAAAATCACCAATTTTGTATTCAATTAATACTTAATAATTCACCCTCTTTTTCTTTTACTCAAGAGATAATCGTTACCTGCTTTAATATACAGTAGTAATGTACAGTAAAAATGTATATTATAATTATATGAAAAGTGAAAATACGCAGATACCAGATCAATTCAATATCAATCAACTTTCAGAGTTGACCGGTTTTTCGGTGCGCTCTATACGTTATTACGTGCAACAGGGTTTATTGGATAAACCAGAAGGCATAAAGCGAAATGCATTTTATCAACGACAGCATCTTGAACAGTTAATGTTGATAAAGAAAGGTCAGGATGCAGGTTACTCACTGGAGAGAATCGATCAGATGATTCGGCATCCTGAAACGTTTAAGCCCACACCAGAGCAGCAGGCAGGAGCCCTAAGTGTAAAAACTCATATCCAGTTGGCACAAGGGGTTGAGCTAGTTATCTCACCTGACCAGGCGGGTATTTCGGCGGATCAGCTCAGAGATTTTACTAAGCAATGTATTGAAAGTATTCAAAATTTAAAGGAGAAAAACCATGATTAGCGGTCAGCCTCAAAATCAATTTCAACAACATGAAATGGAGCAATTCGGTCTATTTGCAGGTAGGCATCCTATACCTCTTAAATCAACTTCTTTTACTGGGCAACTAAAAGGAATGATGAGCCGCATGACTATGGAGATGGTTTTTGAAAATATTGAGGATGAATCCATAGAAGCTGTATATACCTTTCCTGTACCTGATGGAGCGATCTTTCTTGGTCTTACGATTGAAATGACCGATCAGGTTTATCAAACCATCGTCATGGAAAGAAAAGAGGCAACTAATGCTTATGAAGAATCGGTAACCGATGGTAATGCGGCCATTTTAGTCGAAGAAGTTTCAACTAATCTGTACTCCATGCAAATTGGTAATATTCCTCCACAAACTGAAGTGAAGATTAAGTATCAATATTCAGTCTTGCATGAGTGGCGTGATGGAATACTGCGTTGGCGACTACCTACGGTGCTGGCGCCTCGTTATGGTCAGTCCGGATTAGCCCCGCAGCATGAACCTGAGGTCGATTTACTCACAAAGCATGACTTTACGTTTGAGCTATTGGTGGAAGGATTATTGTCCGAACTGCCCTGCATGTCACCTTCTCACCAAATCAAATTCGTACATGAGGATGATGCACTTAAGTTGTCGTTAGGATATGAACAGGATGTTTTAAATCG
>JABHSO010000131.1 GCA_018669845.1 Gammaproteobacteria bacterium
ATCGTTGCAATTGATGGTAGTAAATTTAAAGCTGTTAACAGTAAAGATAATAACTACACGCCTAAAAAACTTCAGTTCCATATAGAACGAGTTGAAAAGCATATCGATGAGTACTTGAAACAGATGGACGCTACAGATTGTACCCGGGAGAACAGATCCACTCCGAGCTGCTGTTCCAGCAGAGTTAGTTGTCCACTGATTGTTTGTGGTGTCAGATGCAGGCGCTCACTAGCGCGGGCCACACCACCCTCTCTGGCCACTACCCAGAAATAGCGTAAATGTTTGTAATTAACCATGGATCACCTTTAGTTCGTAAATTACGAATAGTATGGCAGTTATAATCGACTTTTCAAGTAATTCTATCACGCCTAATATTACCTCATGATCAACAATTACCGCATTACACTGGAGCTCATCTATGCAAATTGATATCCAGGCACAGGATTTTGTCCTGACAGACTCTGTTAGAAATTATGCTAAACGTCGACTTTATTACGCGTTGAGTTGTTGCGAAGATTTCATCCAGTGCATTGAAATGAGGCTATACGATATAAAACAACCAAACGGGGAAGCTGACAAACGTTGTCACCTTCGCGTGGTACTGGACGACCTGCCGGATGTGGTGACTGTCGATGTAGAGAGCGACCTGACTATCGCCATTGAACGTGCGAGTGATCGCAGTGGGCGCACAGTGATACGCAAAATTAAGCAGCAGCAATCTTACCTATAACGAGTAATAGCTAAACGTAGAGTGAAACTTATTTGTTTAGGAGGTCTACTCATGGTTTGACCGGAATCACACTGGACAAATAACCCTTAATCTTAAAACTCAAATAGTGAATTAAATACTAATATGGAACATTTAACGACTCATGAAGAACTCAGAGATAGAATCCTGATCCTCGCAGGAATTGTCGAATCGCCGACTCCATTTATCAGCTGTTACCTCAACCTTGAACCGGGCAAAGAGCATGTTCAGCAAACCATTGAACGACGGGCAAACCTGCTTAGGCGAGTGCTTAAGGGGAGTGATCTGGATGATTTCGAGGAATCTATCGGCGCAATAAAATCCTATGTCGAGCGTGACTTACTGCCCGAGGCCAAAGGCCTGGCATTCTTCGCCCGTTCCAGTTTTGGAAAAGAATTTTACATGCCACTTCAGTTTGCCGTACCATTGCCTGATCAACTGAGAATCTACCCAACGCCTAATATCTACAACCTGATAGAGCTAAAAGATACTTACGAACGATATCTTGTGATGATAGCAACTGAAGAGTGGGTACGTATTGTTGAGGTTAATCTGGGCGCTGCGACTATTCAGGCCTGGACGGAAAATTCGGGCCTGCATGAGCGTGTAGGAAATGAGTGGAGTGAGACACAATATCAACTCTACCGGCGTGATCGTGAAGGGCGCTTCCTGCAGGAAAAAATAGCGACGCTAGAAAAGCTAATGCACAGCGGCGATCATAGCCACCTGATGCTCGCTGGCGATCCGCAAATAACATCCCGTATTCGTGAAGCTCTACCTGACCACCTGGCCACAAAACTTATAGACACCATCCCCGCAAGCTGCAGGGACGCACAAACCGATATAGTAACTGCTACCCTGTCTGTTTTTGTCGAACAGGAAGAACTGGAATCTCAATCCATTGCAGACAGGTTGATCCAGGCTATCCGTACTCAGGGACTGGCAGTGGTTGGTGCGAAGGATTGCCTGGAGAACCTTCAACGAAGTAAAGCAGATACGCTGATTATGCTGCAGGATTACAATCCAGACCCCGGCTGGTATTGCTCTTCCTGTAACGAAATGGGTGAAACTACTCCAGAAACTGACATCTGCCCACATTGCAATTCGACCACGGTGCGCCCCATTGACCTGCGCGAAGAGCTGGTACGCCAGGCTGGTAAAATGGATTGCCCGGTTGAAGTGGTAGAGTATTCTGATACGCTGTTAGAACTGGGTGGAGTCGGTTGTTTGCTGCGCTTTCGAGCCGATTTATAATAGTAACTCATTCAACACTGGGAATTACTGATGTTTGCCATCTACGATATCCAGGGCCTGCGCTTTCGTGACACACTGGAAAAGTTACGCCAGGTGCAACAACCCTCAGCCACTGCCAGGTTACAGTTGCATTCAAATGTCGCTGAGGATGAGACACCGGTAGTTTCAGGTTCTGCTAGCAGTAAAGCGGATATGGCTTTATCCAGTCAGGCTCAACAGGCCTACCGGGATATGCTTCACCTTAACCAGCGGGAACCGATTGTCCATGCTCAGCAGTTGATGAGCCACCCGGTGAGTACCATACCGATGGAGATGGATATACTGGCAGCCCGGCGTTATTTTCAGCAACAGAAATTTCAACAGATGCCGGTAGTGAACACAAGCAATCGCCTGGTTGGGATGTTATCGGTACAGGATTTACTCCAATTCATTCTGATTGATGGGGAGCGGATGCATTATCTGCGCGGCAAAAAAGTATCCGATGCCATGTCTTCAGGAGTCATCACCGCCGATCCGATTTCAGATATCCGACGCGTAGCACGCCTGATGCAGGAGTACCACCTGCATGGCGTACCCATAGTCGATCAACAGGATATATTACTTGGCATAGTGTCGCAAAGTGACATTCTGCGTGCCGTAACCAATGAGCCACCGCTTAATATGTGGTCATGACCATGCAAAATACAGCACTTACAAAGCAACAGCAACTGGCTAAGCTGGTTAGTACACCCCTGTTCGAACGAGCTATCATCGGCCTGATATTACTAAATGCAATAATCCTTGGACTGGAAACGGATTCAACACTGGTAGAAAATGTCGGTTCATGGTTTGAATTGGGTCATCAATTAATTTTGGCGGCATTCATCATCGAAGCGGTACTCAAGATCACTGCGGTTGCGCCTCGTTTCAAACTGTACTTTGGGAACGGATGGAATCTATTCGATTTCAGCGTAATCTTACTGTCCTTACTGCCCGCCACCGGAGAGCTTGCGATGGCCGCCCGTCTCGCCCGACTACTGCGGGTACTACGGTTGGTTTCGGCGATACCGGAATTGCGCCTGATCGTCGCAACGCTGATACGTAGTATCCCCAGCATGGGCAATATCATGCTGCTGATGTCAATTATCTTTTATATCTATGCCATTGCCGGTTATCAGCTGTTCCATCTAAATGACCCGCAGCACTGGGGCACATTGGGGCTATCACTATTGACCCTGTTTCGAATTGTGACGCTGGAAGACTGGACAGACCTGATGTACACCGCCATGGAGTCAAAACCCTGGTCGTGGATCTATTTTGTCAGTTTTGTGGTGATGGGAACCTTTGTCATCATCAACTTGTTTATTGCCGTGGTACTGAATAACCTGGAGCAGGCCAAGGCCGAACAACTAGAAGCTATTCGCCAGCCTGTATCTCGAGATGATTTAATAAAGGAGTTAGCCAATACACAGTTGGCACTTAATAGATTGCAACAGAAAATTAAAAAGCAGGAGTAAGCTATGCTGTATTTTCAGCAATAGACCCTAAACACCTAAGCGGTATTTATTATTGCCTAAGGTTTCTCAGTAACATCAGGAAACAAATACCGACCATATAATATGTAAAAGTGAATCAAGTTGTTAAATACCCTTACTCATATCAGGCATTTTTTGACCTGATTTTTTCATCGCTTCCATCACTTCAGTAGGCATATAATTTTCATCATGTTTAGCTAGCACTTCTGCTGCGATAAATTCACCGCTGGCATTCAACCGACCATTTGCAACAATACCCTGCCCCTCACGAAACAGATCAGGCAGGATACCAGTGTATTTTACTTTAACTACAGAATCGTTATCAGTTAAATCAAACTCAACTGTCAGCCCTTCACCAGGACGACCAACTGTGCCTTCTACGACTACACCACCGACACGAAAATCCCTGTTTTCCGGCGCTTTACCCGCCTGAATATCAGCCGGAGAAAAGAAAAACATGATGTTTTCATTAAGTGCTTTGAGGGCAAATGTAACACCCACAGAAACACCGATGAGCATTAGAACAATCAACGAAATTCTTTTTTTACGTTTGGGAGTCATTATCTTTATTTTCCTGCCTAAATAGGCGTTTTTTAAAATTTTACTTGTGTTGCTGATATGGTAAATATCAATTTAACACCAGCACGATCTGAGCCAGGCCATGCTAAGTGGTTATGATAACGCGGGTATAAAAACAAGTTAATTCGAGTATTAAAGATATAAAGATCGGCTTTTTCGAATATAACTTGAAACATGGCTGCAGCTATTGATATTGATTATTGTTCTGACTGTTTATCTGCTGTCCAGTACAACCACACAAAACCCGAAATACCCGCCACCGCAGAAGCAATCAAAACCCCTGTTTTCGCCATTAATAAATCTTCAGGAGAGTGGGCAAAACCCAGTTCGGCAATGAATATAGACATAGTAAAACCGATACCACCCATCAGAGCAGCACCGACGATGTGTTTAAAGTTCAGACCCGCTGGTAAAGAGGTCAGACCAAGTTTGACAGCCACCCAGGAAAATCCCGCGATGCCAACAAGCTTGCCTATAACCAGTCCCGCTGTTATTCCCACCGATACCGGATGTGTAACAATACTGCCTAAAGCAGACCAGTCGACAGGTACACCGGCATTCGCCAGCGCAAATATCGGGATAATCAGGTAGGCAGAAGGTATGTGCATGGTGCGTTCCATAATTTGCGCAGGTGACTGTACCATTTGTACTCCCTTTCCCAACGCATGAACCCTGGAGCGTAGCTCATCATTCTTCACAATATTTTTTTCATTCTGGTAGGCCTTTTTAATCTGACCCACCATTTCATGAATTTGTGTTAGAAAACGATCAGCATCATATTTAGGCCGCATTGGAATGGTAAAAGCCAGAAAAATACCGGCGAGTGTTGCATGAACCCCGCTCTTCAGCATCGCTATCCACAACACGATACCTAGGAAGATATAGGGTAATGATCGACGAATACCACCAAGATTGAGAGCGATTAATAAACCTAAAGTGACAGCGGCTATCAGCAGAGCCTGGACACTGATTGTTTCAGTATAAAAAACCGCTATCACCATCACCGCACCCAGATCATCCACAATGGCCAGGGCCACCAGGAATGTCAGCAGGTTTTTGGGTATACGATTTCCCAGTAGCGCCAGGGTTCCCAGCGCAAACGCAATATCGGTTGCCATTGGCACACCCCATCCATCGAATGTATGCCCCTCGGGATTAATACTGATGTAGATGGCAACCGGTACCAGCATGCCACCAATGGCTGCTATAATAGGCAACATTGCCTGTTTTAGATTAGCCAGCTCTCCTACCAGGATTTCTCGTTTCAGCTCCAGACCTATGACGAAGAAAAACAGCGCCATCAAACCATCATTGATCCAGTGATGTAGAGACTTGGTAAGGTTGAACTCAGGAGTACCAATGGTAAATGTTTTCTCAAGCAGATGATGATAAGCATCACTCCATTGACTGTTAGCTAGATACAGTGCTACCAATGCACAAATCATTAGTAAAATACCACTGGTGGTTTGGCGATGAATAAAGTCATCCAGCGGTGTTAATACACTGTCAAACGCTTTCTCCCAGTGGGCTATATATTCTTTTCCGGTTCTATTAGTCACTAATTACTCTTTTGTAAAAGTATTTTGGTTACAGGCAAAATACTTATTTCTTTAACCGTCAAGCCGCTAATGAGTCCTATTCCACACGCTGACCATTTACTTTATGGGAAAGAAGTCTAATAGGAATCGGTTCAGGGCGGTTGAAGCTATTCATTGACTCAAACCATAACTTGATAGAATTGAACATTAGTTGAAAGTATAGGAAGTATAAAAGCCATATTTTCATATTACAAGCTGTGAAATATCATCCAATAATCTCTCATTTGTCCTGATACCAGCCAGGATTCCTGATAACTCCACATATTTTTCATGCCTTCATGCATCATTTTCAAG
>JABHSO010000099.1 GCA_018669845.1 Gammaproteobacteria bacterium
AGAGAACCTCTGACGGGGTTTGTTGAATTCAATTATTGCTAATTGATGCCAAATGTCAACGTGTTAGCTGAAACTGCTGTCTGGCATATTTTTTATAAACTGTGGCTTAATTTGAGAGCAGGGCAGTTCTAAGCAGCAATTGCGGACATTCATTTTCCAGTTGCAATCGTCAAGAATCGTTAAGGGTTGTCAGTTGCCTGCCCGCATGGCAATGCCCTGTTAGTATATCTCAGAATCAATGGGCAGGCGTCGGACAAGCCTCGAGGGAGGAAACCGCGGGGTGTAACCGATATCTTTCAGCTATCGAATTTTCTATGGGGATTTTAGGAATACCGGTACTGGTTGTATGTAGATTTACTCTGAACCAGCATGCAACAAGAAGGTAAATACGGTTAAATCTATCAACGGTTGTTCCAATTTCGTGTCGTGTTAAACGGTCAATAGTCCTCATTTTGATAGATTGAACATACTGAAGCATTACCGGTTGATGCCAGTAACCTTTTAAATACAGGGAGTGTTCATGAGTTTTTATAGTCATGATAAGTACACTTTATTTGGCGGTGCACGAGGCATTTGACCCCGCATGAAGTTTTCAATAATGAGCATGGGATGACGACATTTCGGACAGACATAGATAGCCTGCTGGAGTTCAATCGTTTTATCAGCTTCAGTTGATTTACTCTCTATGGCACTATTTTTCTGAATAGCTTTATCGGTATGATCCTTCAGTAGTTCACGAGCATGTTTGAGGTTATCTTTTCTGCCTGAGTTGGCCAGCAACCCATAATGCCGGATTCGATGAAAACGACCTGGAAGTACATGTATTAAAAATCGACGGATAAACTCATCCGCTGACAGGGTCATGGTTTTATAACGGAGCTTTTTTTTACCGCGATAATCTTTCCATTTAAAGGTTACACCATTATGATCGAAGTTGAGTAATCGACTGTTACTGATGGCTACACGGTGGGTATAACGGGACAGATAGGCAAGAACGGTTTCTGGACCGGAAAACGGAGCTTTAGCATAAACTACCCAGTCAATTTTTTTCAAAGGATTAAGCCAGTTGGCGAAGGCTTTTGTCTTGGACAATGCCTGATGTTCACCGAAGAACTTCAATTCACCAGTCAGATAGGCTTCGTTGAGTTTTTCCAGAAACAATCGTCTGAATAAGCGAGACAATACCCTCACTGACAGGAAGAAACCAGGTCGACAAGGAACCCATTTTTTTCCATCCAGAGAAAGACCGCCACCAGGTACAATACCGTGCACATGCGGGTGATGTACCATACTTGAACCCCAGGTATGCAATACCAGCGTGAATCCTACCCGGGCACCCAGATGTTTTGGATCAGCAGCAATAACTTGCAGTGTCTTTGCCGCTGTTTTGAACAGGATGGTGTAAATCACCGACTTGTTGCTAAAGGCCAGTGCACTGATTGGAGCAGGTAGCGTAAAGACAAGATGGTAATACCCGACAGGCAATAGGTCGCTCTGGCGGGCTTCAAGCCAGCGATGTGCAGCACTACCCTGGCACTTTGGGCAATGCCGATTACGGCAGGAGTTGTAGGCAATTTGCCGGTATCCACAATCAGTGCATTGCAATACATGGCCACCGAGTTCAGCACTACGGCAGATTTCGATGGCTGACATCACCTTTAACTGATTAAGACTGATATGCCCATGATGTGCCTGACGCCATCTCTCTCCCCGGGCACGGAAGATATCCGCGACCTCCAGGGACTGACGCGACATTGCATCATCCTACGTAGGAGGTGGCAGGATCTCCAGTGGGCTAACAACCTCCTGTAACATATTCGTGGCAACCTGAGCATACAGGGTAGTCGTTTCCAGTTTACTATGGCCGAGCAGTACCTGGATGAGTCGAATATCCACTTTCTGTTCCAGTAAATGAGTAGCAAATGAGTGCCTGAGCAGATGCATGGTCACTCGCTTTTCAATCTCTGCAGTTGCTGCAGAAGCGCGAATGGCACGCGATAACTGACGGTTGCTCAATGGATTAACGGGGTTTTGACCGGGAAATAACCAACCACTATCAAGCAACAGACCTTTTGCATGTCCCTGACGCCACCAGTCTCGTAGAATATTCAGTAATACTGGTGATAACATGGCGTAACGGTCTTTACGACCCTTGCCCTGTTCCACATGCAAGGTCATACGTTTACTGTCGATATCACTGATTTTGAGAGCCAGTACTTCACTGATCCGAAGTCCGGCTCCATAGGCTATGGAGAAAGCCGCTTTATACTTTAAACTGATGGTGGCTTCGAGCAATCGCCTGACTTCATCTCTGCTCAATATAATGGGTAACTTGCGGGAAACCGGTACCGTTTGGAGTTTATCCACCACTCCCTTACGATCCAGAGTGACTTCAAATAAAAACTTAAGTGCCGTAACGGTAGAGTTAATGGTAATACGAGAAGTACCTTTGCCGACCAGAAAAAGTTGGAAATTGCGTAGATCATCTTTAGTAGCGGTATGTGGCGAATGCCCGAGATAATTGCTGAGTTTCCTGGCAGCCAGGATATAGGCATCCTGGGTTTTGGGTGCCAGTTTACGCAAATTCATATCTTCAATCATACGCTGACGCAGTGGACTGATGGGTTTTATAGCTTGTGACATGACGCTTCTCCTATGTTGAAGCGAGGCCGATTGCCCCGTTCTTCAAACATAGAAGATGCTGCTATTTTAAGGAAGAGGTTGGCCTTGAAACTGGCACATGCTACCGCGAGAGCGGTTTAGTCCTACGCCACGAACCAGCCGCCGCCTACATTCTGTAGGGAATGACAGGTTAGGGTCGATACTTGCCTATTCTGGATACCTAAATTCACATAAGGCAATGGCTGCTTTGTCGCAAGACGGGTCGTACGACCCAGCTTCCTAGTTGGTAAAAATGGTTCGATACCTGATATTTGTAATCATCTATCCATATGGCAGGTTTGAGTTGGATGCTGACTTCGAAAGAAATGGTAAATCTAGAAATATAGTACCATTTTGGCTGTAAATCCTGTTATAGGTCTCTGAAAAATCTAATTATGGGATTGTTACATATTCCTAAGTTATTGATTTAACAATAAAGGCAATCTAAGAATTTGAGCATCCCTACGGTAATTAACTCGAATTCCCATATTCCTTTATTGGGTTATTATCTAAATTCCTTTTAAAAATCTCATTTGTAAATAAACTTTTATCTTTTTCATTCATCCGTTGCAAGCAAGCACTCCAAACTTGATGAGCGATCGGTTCATTTTTAGTTTCAGAAATGAATTTCAGAAAAGCAGCACCTGCAACTATCTTTCTCCTGGTTTCTGCTTTCCTATTAGCTTCTTTTTCTCTAAATTTTAATTTGTCGATACGAGCTTGAATTTGTCCTTTTTGCATATTCAGTTTTTCTAATGTAGTTAACATTTATTTCTCCATTTTAACACTTTCTATAGCCACTTAACATATTGATAGATAAGGATATTTTTGATTATGGCTACTGTTTGTGCTATTGTCAAACATGTGGGTTTAATTCTGTTTTTTTGTTATTCAACAATTATCGCTACTGAATATTCCTGAAGAAGAATAACTAAATTTATAAAACTGAATTATTGCACCAAAATTTGGCGTAAAAAATCCCCGGCTCTCACAGGGAGAACCGGGGTTAACCAGAGGCCAGCTTGGGGAGGCCAACCTCAATATTACCCGCTCAGGGAGGCAAGCGGGTTTGCGCCGGGCTTTAGCGCAATTCTTGCTGCTTTACTGCAGAAAAAATGTTCTGTTACGTAACTAATTAAAGTTCATATTAGAGAGAAGTCAAAAGACAACCGACAAGTGGTAGAGCTTTGAATACAGCTTCAGACGAACGGACAATTTAAATTTTTAACGCATGATGAACGGCATATTAATGCGCTTCATCCCAGTTATCACCCACACCAATATCAACTAACAAAGGCACGTCTAACTCTGCTGCCGATTCCATTTCTTTACGCACCATATCTGTCAAAGATTCAATATCTTTTTCTGCAACTTCAAAAACTAATTCATCATGTACTTGCATAACTATGCGCGCATCTATTTCTGAATTTAGTAAAGCCTCATGTAAATTAATCATTGTCATTTTTATTATGTCCGCAGCTGTCCCCTGCATAGGCGCATTAATTGCTGTGCGCTCTGCGTATTGTCTTCGCATACCATTTCGAGAGTTTATTTCTGATAAATATAAACGACGACCAAATAATGTTTCGACATAACCTTTATCATGCGCAACTTCTTTTGTTGCTTCCATATATAATTTCACACTTGGATAACGTTCAAAATATAAATCAATATAAAGTATAGGAAGTATAAAAGCCATATTTTCATATTACAAGCTGTGAAATATCATCCAATAATCTCTCATTTGTCCTGATACCAGCCAGGATTCCTGATAACTCCACATATTTTTCATGCCTTCATGCATCATTTTCAAG
>JABHSO010000204.1 GCA_018669845.1 Gammaproteobacteria bacterium
CGATGGTCTGGAAAAACCAGAAACTGGGATCATGAGTCACTGGTAAGACTCAATCCAGTCAATGAACAGCAGCTAAAAACTGAAATGAAGCAAGCTGCTTAAATGAGGTGATCAGGCGAAAAGTATGTTGACATCGACCGGTTATGGACTAAGCTCTAGTTAATAAGTTTTCGATGTTTTTTTTATTAAAATTTACCATTTTTTTAGGTCTCTGTATTGGGAATGGCTTTTTTAATCTTATAATTTCATTGCGTTTTACCCAGTCTGGATCAACAGCACGCCTTTTATTTGAGTAAATACCTGATGTCTACACAATCTAAGTATCGGCTGCTCATAATATTTTTTATGATCTTTATCTCAAGGGTTTCTTTCGCCCAGGCGTTACCCCACCTGAGAATTTCAACGGAGAACAACGCGAGTCATGTGCAAACACGCGTTGTGCAAATGTTTGTCGATCGCCTTTCTGAAAAGCTTCGCGGCAAGCTTGAAGTAGAGCTCTATCACAGCGCAGAACTTTTCCGTGACAGTAATGTGGTTAAAGCTATTGCCGACGGGAAAGTTCAAATGGCCGTTCCTGGCACATGGCAAATTGATAAGTTTGAGCCCAACGTAGGCCTTTTTCTTCTTCCCATGTTTTACGGGCGGGATGCTGAAGTAAATTATACACTTCGAGATGGAGAGGTCGGCCAGGCTATTAATCAAAAAATTGGTGAGACCCTGGGTGTGAAGGTTATAGGTCGCTGGATTGATCTCGGCTACGCGCACCTCTATGGTGTGAAGCACAAAATAAATAGCTATGAAGACCTTGTAGGAATGAGCGTTCGTATTGCAGGAGGAGATGCTAACGCATTACGCATTGAAGCTTTAGGTGCCTCTCCCAGGGTCGTTCCTTGGCCAGACCTTCCGCAAGCGCTGAAGCATGGAAACATTGACGGTATTTTGACAACGCATGCAACCATCGTTAGTGCCAATTTATGGGAAAAAGGTGTTGATTCTGCGTTTGAAGATAAAGAGTATTTTGCTCAATACGTCCCGATGGTTTCTCAAAGGTTCTGGAACCGCATACCACAAGAAACACAGCAGGCAATTAAAGAGGCATGGGAAAGTGTGATTGAAGAAAGTCGCCTGATGGCAGTAAAAACACAACAGGATGCCTATGCTACTTTAAAGGAAAATGGGGTTCGGATTGTTACTCCCTCGGCAGAAGATCGTGCAAAGCATCGAAAAATAATGATGCTGAACCAACCTGCTTTAGTTAAGAAATTGGGAATAGCCCCGTTTCTTGTTGAGAAAACCCTGATCCAGTTAAACAAGTAACATGAAGCTAAGAAATGCTCGCGCAGTTCAAATCGGGGGACAAGTAATGTCTCCGAATATACAGCGCCCATATATTCTCAGTATATTTATATCTTTTGTCCTGATTGCGTCAATACTCATCGTGCTGGGATTTAACGCATGGAATACACGTCAACAAATATTTGATCAATCAAATTTGGCACTACAAAATCGAGCAAAAATATTGGGTGTCCATATTGAGACCAGTTTAAAGAGCTATGATCAGCGGCTAAATTTTGCACATATGCTTCCACATTTCAATGATGTTTTTCAGAGAAACCTATCATCTATATTTTTTGATGCATTAAAGCCACTCACGTTGGGCGATTATGGCTTGATTGAGTTTCGCTTCTATGATGCCCTTGGAGCTTTAATCACTACCAGTAACGAGACATCGAATAACGGGCAATCTATCGCCGATGAAAAGTTTTTTATAAAACATAAATTTCAGTATGAAGATTTCGTTTTTGAAGTTCCAGCGGTAGACCAAACACAAGAATCTCCCTACATCAGTTTGAGTCGTGCCATATACAACGTCAATGATGAATTTTTAGGTGTCCTCCAGGTAAAAGCCGAATTGTCTGTTTTGAAGGCTCTAATGGCTGGAGATGACCTGGGTGGGTTTGACGTTGCTGAGGTAATTTATGAGGACGGTAAGACTCTCGTTTCCTGGCCCCCCGTTAATTTGCGAATCAATGAGGAAGCAAATAATATTGGCAGAGCGTTATTTGATTATAATAATTTGCAATCTGGTGAACGAAATCCAGACAATCAAACCCTGTTTATCAGGGAAAATTTATATTCAATCTATAAAATTGAAAATTATCCAATACGTATTGCCCTGAGCCTGTCGAGCACAAGAATTCTATCCCTTTGGTTTAATGAAATACGCACTATGGCTGTACTCACATCCATCATAATAGTCAGTATTTTGGTATTTATCATCTTCCTGTTTAGACAAATGCGCATAGATGTACAATTAGCCGAGATTATCTGGGGAACCAATGTTGGCACATGGGTATGGAATGTACAGACAGGCGAGACCGTATTTAACGATCGTTGGGCCGAAATTATTGGATATTCTTTAGATGAAATATCGCCGGCCTCGATAGATACATGGATGAGGTTTTTACATCCCGATGACATTATAAAATCTGGAGAGTTGTTAGAAAAAAACTTTAGCGGTGAACTCGATTTTTACGAGTGTGAAGTTCGTATGCGCCATAAGTGTGGCGAATGGGTATGGATTCTTGATCGTGGAAAGGTGGTTGAGTGGACTGATGATGGCAAACCTTTACGTCTATCCGGAACATATACCGACATCACCGATCGAAAAATAGCAGAAGAACTATTCGCAAAAAATGCGACGCATTTTCGACTGATGTTCGAGCAAAATGCCTCCGTTATGCTGTTAATCGAACCAGTTTCAGGCAAAATCGTCGATGCGAACACCGCCGCTGCTGAATTCTATGGTTATCCATTGGATCAACTAAAAACTATGTTGATTAATCAGATCAATATGCTGAATCCAGGTGAAATTGAAGAGCAACTTTATCTTGCGAAACAGTCAAAGCAGAGTTTTTTACACATACCACAACGTCTGTCCAGCGGTGAGGAAAGAATTGTCGAAGTTTTAACTTCACCGATGCAAACAGGCAGGCAGAATCTGGTATTCGCTATCATGAATGATGTGACGGAGTTTGAGGAATCTCAGGCAAAAATTGTGCTAGCTGCCAGTGTATTCGAATCCTCTCGAGAAGGTATCATGATCACCGAAGCTGACGGCATGATTATTGATGTCAATGACGCATTTACTCGTATCACGGGTTACAGTAAAAAAGAGGTCATTGGGAATAATCCACGAATATTGGCTTCAGGTTTGCAAGACGCTGAATTCTACGAATCTATGTGGCACAGTCTTAAGGAAAAGGGGCACTGGTATGGAGAGATCTGGAATCGCCGCAGGGATGGTGAAGTATATGCCGAGATGCAGACCATCACGACAGTGAATGATCCAAATAAAGGCTCAAAACGCTATGTGGCTTTGTTTTCTGATATTACCTCCGTTAAAGAACATGAGAAACAGCTTGAGCACATCGCACACTTCGATGCACTCACTGGTCTACCCAACCGGGTGCTTTTAGCAGACCGACTGCACCAGGCGATGTCACAGGCCCTGCGACGTAAACAACAACTGGCGGTGGCCTTTATCGATCTAGATGGTTTCAAGAAAATTAATGACCATTTCGGGCATGAAGCGGGAGACCAGTTACTAGTTGCCCTGGCAAAACGCATGAAAGATGGGTTGCGTGAAGGCGATACATTGTCGCGCATCGGCGGAGATGAGTTTGTGGCAGTAATAACTGATTTAGGTGTCGTAGAAGACTGCTTGCCGATGCTTAACCGGCTATTGGCTTTGGCGGCTGAACCGGTAATATTTTCTGGCAAAAAACTACAGGTTTCTGCCAGTTTGGGTGTCACATTCTATCCTCAGTTAGAAGCAATTGATGCGGACCAGTTACAGCGCCAGGCAGACCAGGCGATGTATCAGGCTAAACAGTCTGGCAAGAACCGTTACCATATATTTGACGCCGAACTGGATAGAAGTGTACGAGGCCATCATGAAACACTGGAGCGTATCCGTCATGCACTGTTAGCTGAGGAATTCAGGCTCTATTACCAGCCTAAGGTTAATATGCATAGCGGCAAATTTGTCGGAGCGGAAGCTCTGATCCGTTGGCAGCACCCGGATCAAGGATTGTTGCTACCGGCAGTGTTCCTGCCGGTCGTCGAGGATCATGAGTTGGCTGTAGATATTGATGAATGGGTGATCAAAACAGCTATTCTGCAGATGGAAGCCTGGCAACAGGAAGGTCATGATATACCTATCAGCGTTAATATTGGCGCACGGTTATTACAAAAAAGTGTTTTTGTCCAGTGGCTCCAGTCTATTCTGGAAAAGCATCCGTTAGTTAAGCCTGGCAATCTACGTCTCGAAGTGCTTGAGACCAGCGCATTGGAGGATATCGCACAAGTGTCCCAGGTGATCGAAGCCTGTGCTCAGATGGGAGTTTTATTTGCTCTGGATGACTTTGGAACCGGCTATTCCTCGTTAACTTACCTGAAACGGTTGGCAGTTGCGGAACTCAAGATAGATCAGACTTTTGTCCGGGACATGCTGGAGGACCCAGATGACTTAGCGATACTTGAAGGTGTAATTGGTCTAGCCGAGGCTTTTCATCGTGATGTCATTGCTGAAGGTGTTGAGACGATAGAGCACGGCAGGATGTTACTGCAACTTGGCTGCGAGCTGGCACAAGGTTACGGCATAGCGCGGCCAATGCCAGTAGACCAGTTGCCGGTCTGGGCTGCCTCATGGAAGGCTCCTGAAAGCTGGACAAATTGCAATAAAATCAAACACGAAGACCAGCCTCTTCTGTATGCCATAGTGGAACATCGAGCCTGGATCGAAAATTTAAAGCGTTACTTCGAAGGTCTACAGGACACGCCTCCACAAATGAATTATCACCAATGTCGATTCGGTATTATGATGGAGCATGTTAAACAGAATGGGGCATCTTTAAAAACCCTCTTAGATCCCATAGATCCATTACATCAGAAAGTACATCGTCTGGCGACAGAGTTATGTGAGCTCAAAGCCAGCGGAAACTCCATCGGAGCCCAGGAGCGGCTAGGCGAGCTATATGATCTACGCAATGAGCTGACGGATAAAATTGAAGATGTTTTAGCTTCAAGATACCGCGACTTCCATTGAGGTATAATGAGTTTTCTGTATATTTCCAAACCCATACATATACTGCTAAAAGACGTTACCTTCGACGGCAGCATTTGTCATTCTGGAGACGAAAGGGATACTACGAAAATCGTTAACTCATTCTCAAATGTCATCGTATAGCGCCACATTATAAACGTGGCGCTATCGAGTTCAAAAGTCTAATTCAATGACTGCTATTGTCCATTTTTATAAGAACTGCTGGAGAATTGTGATTTTGGATATTACTTTTAAGTTTTATCCAAACGTCAACGGCAGCAAACATCCATTGGACTAAACCGCTATCGCGGTAATTGGTGCCAACGTTTAAATTTTTCATGACCCTATCTGTTTCGTATGCTGTGAAGTGAGGTATTTCCCTCATTTCACATCAGGAGCAGAGTCATGACACAAGATACTCAATCCACCAATCCCTTACGCCAACGCATGACCGATGACATGGAGATGCGTAAACTTTCTCCCAAAACTCAATCAACTTATATCCGTGCAGTCAAAAACCTGTCTCAATATCTGAAGCATTCCCCTCAGTCAGCCACTGCCGAAGAGTTACGACGATACCAACTGTACATGGTAAAAAGCGGTGTCTCCAGGATCACTTTGAATGCCACCATTACGGGATTAAGGTTTCTGTTTCAGGTTACGCTGGATCGTGCTGATGTCATGAGCAAAATGAGCACGGTACCCGTCCCGCGCAAGTTACCGGTGGTTCTCAGCGGTGAAGAGGCCAAACGCTTGATTGATGCTTCGGGTAATCCAAAATACAGAGCCGCCCTGTCGATTGCTTATGGCGCAGGTTTACGTGTCAGTGAAGTGGTAGCGCTTAAGGTGACGGATATTGATAGTACTCGTATGACACTACGAGTTGAGCAGGGGAAAGGGAGAAAAGACCGGTATGCCATGCTTTCCCCTGTGCTGCTTGAGTACTTACGTGACTGGTGGAAGTTTGCTCACGCAAAGCACATGATGCTAAACGGTGGTTGGTTATTTCCAGGGCAAGACCCAGTCAATCATATGAGTGCCCGCCAGCTCAGCCGTGCTTGCCAGGCAGCAGCATTTGATGCTGAGATCGATAAGCATGTTTCGATGCACATCTTACGCCACAGTTTCGCAACTCATCTACTCGAACAGAAAGTCGATATACGCATTATTCAGGTGTTGCTAGGACATAAAAAGCTGGAAACAACGGCACTATATGCTCAGGTCGCGACAGATCTGTTACGTGAGGTCATCAGTCCGCTGGATAAGCTGGAAACGCCAGACAAAGATTGAACGTATGTCTCGGCAAGCCCTGGAAGTGGCGGATATATTCCGTCACCACGGGCACTCATGGCGCCAGTCGCATCAAGGGCATATCAGTCTCGGCCAGTTAAAAGTTATGTCGGCTATCGAAAGCTGCCGACGTGCAGAGTTGGGCGGGCATGTCCTGTATTGCCGGAGCTGTGATCACCTGCAAATCGCTTATAACTCCTGCCGCAACCGGCATTGCCCCAAGTGTCAGGCCACGGCAGCACTGCGCTGGCTGGAAGCACGGCAAACCGAGTTATTACCGGTTGATTACTACCATTTAGTCTTTACCCTGCCCAGTCAAATCAGTGATCTGGCCTACCAGAACAAGGCTGTCATATATAACATCCTGTTCAAGGCTTCTGCAGAAACTCTGTTGACCATTGCCAAAGACCCGAAGCATCTGGGTGCTCAGATTGGCATCACATTAGTATTACATACCTGGGGCTCTGCCATGATGCACCACCCTCATGTACACGGGGTAGTGCCTGGCGGCGGTTTATCCCTTGACGGTCAGCGATGGATTGCCTGTAAGAAAGGTTTCTTTCTACACGTTCGTGTTTTATCACGCCTGTTCAGAAGGCTGTTCCTTGAGAAGTTGAGTCAGGCTTATCAGTCTGGGCAATTACAGTTCTTTGGTGGACAGAAAAGGTTGCAAGAAGAAAGGGAGTTTATGAACTGGATAGAAGTTCATCGTAAAAAGGAGTGGGTTGTGTATGCCAAGCGACCCTTTGCAGGTCCTGCGGCGGTACTGGCCTATCTTTCCCGATACACCCATCGAGTTGCTATCGCCAATAGCCGACTACTTTCAATGAATGAACATGAGGTGATATTCAAGTGGAAAAATTATCGACTTGAAGGAGCTGATCGATTCCAGAGCATGACACTCACGACGGATGAATTTATCCGTCGCTTTCTGATTCATGTCTTGCCCGGTGGCTTTCATCGAATTCGGCATTATGGATTAATCGCCAATGCAAAACGTAAAGACAATCTGAAGCGAGCCAGGGAGTTATTAAAGGTTCCTGAGCAGTCAACCCAGGACAAAGTTACAGATAAAGAAGGTGGCGAAGTTGATGAACCAGAATCTACTTATATCTGTCCGGATTGTGGTGCACCCATGATCATCATTGAAACCTTCTTGAGATGTCAACATCCTCGCGCACCTCCTGAAAGTGGTGAAACATGACAAAGATGATATCCAAAACATTACTCGTAAATAATCGTTTAGAACCGGTGACGGGAGTATTTGGTCTACCAGTCAAAAACAGCTTTTTAAATCATAAAATGCGTCGTTATTTACTCTTTAGCAATGCTTTTATTGCCGATAGTTTTTTAAAAAACCGGCTTTCTTTCAACTCACCCAGTATAGCTAGTAATCAAATCCCCATAGACCTGCTTCCTAAACAGGTTTCACAGTTGTCCCCCGCGGTTTCCTCCCTCGAGGCTTATCAGACACCTGCCCGTTGAGACTGGGTATAATCTGACAGGGTTATACTGTGGGCAGGTATCTGACAACCCTTAACATATACGGTCATTCCTGATAAGTTGAAGGAATCTGTAGCAAAGTGTCCACATCGGTTAATTACAAATTTTCAATGTAATGTCAGGTTATTGATAAAAACCAGTCTTTCCTGTGAGCATGTATAATCGGCAAGTGTGCAACAAACAGTCATCAAGGAATATAGTAAAAGTAAAAGCAACGAAAAGGTTTTCTTTTCCAATATGCTTAATAAAAGATTAAATATTATGGATTAAATGAGCTGAAAACAGTCTATTATTGATTTAAATATATTTTTATTCAGTTGCCATCACATGACAGTAGAATTCAGAAACCTTAACTGGAGAGAAGAATATTCAGTTGGTGTACCTTTATTAGACAATCAACATAAGGAAATCCTTAAGTCGATTCAAAAAGTAACTGATCTCAATACTAAAACAGATGATTCTAATGTGTTCTCTGATTCTATTGAATATTTGACAAGACTAATGTCCAATCATTTTAAAGATGAAGAAGATTACCTATCACAAAAAAAATATCCATTTTTTAATGATCATAAAAAGTCTCATCTTAAACTAATGGATGGATATAGTGAATTATTGTATAGGCTCTCCAAGGGTGATAAGGGAGTAGATAAAAAGTTGGTGAATTTTTTACACAATTGGTGGGTAAATCACATTTTTGAAGAAGACATGAAGTTTAGGGATTTCTTTAAGAAATCAGGTTCCACTCCATCTAATTTATAGACTCCATGACCAAGAAGAACTCTTGGTTTTGAGTCATGATAAATTACTGTTTTGGGTAGGCTCCAGCCGATTGATCAGGTTAATTTAATCTCAATATTGACCGTTTCCTAAAAATAATAATCAAGTATAAATTGCTGATAGCAATTTAGCCGTTGCTGATAACCGCTCTAAATATATCTCTAGGGTTTGGTAGTTTTTTAATATCTAAATAAGTAGCTAATAAAAATTCATTTTTATCTTTAGAGCCTTTACCTGGTTCTCTTTCATTATTTTCAGCCTGAAATTTAGAGCACATCTGTTCCATTTTTTCAATATATTCATTTATTTCTAATTCAATTCTGTCACTTTTATCCATTATCAACAATCCCTTAATAATTTTTCAAATACCATACTAACCACATTTAGTGTAGATCAGATTTGAATTATTGTTAGATTCAAAGTGGAGTTTTTTTCAGATCATAAATACTCCAAACGGTGAAGAAAATTTTAAAATCATATAAACGGCAAACTATCCTGCAAAAAATGTATATATTAAAGCTTGAAGCAGATGATAGTGAAGATTTCGATTAGGCACTATTGAAACATTATAATCAAATAATCCAGGAAACAAAGACAGCAATCAACGATTTAGTTGGATTAGAGGCTCCATCAAAGTTAAATATCGAAGAAAAATATAAACCTCATTAATTCTGATTGAATATCAGTTTGGGCTAGTTACTACGAGTTAACTCTTCAGAGAATCGTGTCATTTTTCTCAACTGAATCATAAACAGTCATCGGAAAAAATGAGGCACTATAAAACCTTACAAAATGTTATCGATGGAGCAGTGGTCACCTTTGAGGATATCACTGATCGACAAAATCCTGTCCCATCTCAAGAAAAATGACAGGTTACCACCACCTCCCGATGCTCTGGCCGAAACCAGAGTGTCTCCACAGACTAGCTTGTTTGACTGACAACTCGTTTTTTTTTCGGCAGACTTTGACCCTGTTTGGCAATCAAGTGATTCTTGATGATGAGCTGGGTAAAGTCCGCGTCGAAAGGATGCCAGTTCCTGCCGTTGAAAAAAAGTCGGGCGACAATATGGCCGTTGTTATAAGTAAGGTCGCTTGTTTCCAATCGACCATATATTACAGTTTTTATCAATTATTCAACTATAATATTTTGGATTAGCAGCATAGTTTTTATGCAAATTAATATGGAAGGAGGTAGTACTAATGGGTTCACTCAATTCTAGTGAAAATACCAAATTCAGCGCCAACATTGATCAATGGATCGGAACCTTGCCATTGTTACCCGGTGTGGTTTCACAGTTATTGGCGTTGAAACCTGATGATGAAAAATATCTTGACCATGTGAACCGTCTGGCAAGCATGGATCCTACCTTAACTGTCCGCATAGTAGAATACGCATCCCGAAACATGCGGGTAGCCCAGGCAGAAGATGGCATTCAACTCCGCCAGGCAATTGCCCGACTTGGATCCCGCCAAATTTCAAATCTTGTACTGTCGTTATCACTCGTTGATGCCTTTCCTGCACTCACACAGAGTGATCGCGATTTATGGATTCACTCGGTGCAGGTTGGGGTAATATCACGTTGGCTGGCAATATTGGTACCGGGTTTGAGGTTGGACCCAGAACATGCTTATCTTAGTGGGTTATTACATGATATTGGCCGATTTATTGTTTTTCAGACCGTTCCCGAGGGCCCATCTCGTATTGATGAACTCGGCTGGACTGATCCACTCACGCTTCTAAGTGCTGAGGAGAAAGTACTAGGTATCAATCATGTGGTAATTGGCTCTCAAGCATGTAAGGTATGGGGCATTCCTCAGACAGTGATCGATATTGTTGAGCGGCATCATGATTTTGACTTAAGTAGCACCACTTTTGAGGACCGGCAACTAGCTACTCGAGTGTCGGTGACCCAGATGGCTGACGCTATAAGCATGGCATTGATGGATCAACTTAACAGCAGTGATTATTTCCAGGTTGAAGTTTTCGAAGAAGAGCAAAGAGCATCTGTAGTTGACGCGTGCACATCAGCCATGAATAAAGTTATCGAGAGGGGCTATACACAATTGTCTGCAACGCATCAGTCCAATATACTCAATCAGATACCAGACGCATTGGAACTCATCATCGCCGAATCACATAAAATTTTGACTGGCCTGTGCATCAACCCGGTCGAGTCGTAATGATGCAAATCTTTGCAGTTGAAAGATTTCAGGGAATTGGCCTTTCCTAAATATCTCTTCTATCCACGAGGTTGCTTACACTTACTACTTGAGTACTGGTAAAGTAAATTGATACAACCCCCCTAAATCCCTACTTGGTGATTCATCAGCAGCAAGAAACGGAGGGTCTATGATTGATGATTGTAAGTAATTTTTGCATATCAAGCATCGACGGTTTGAAGCCACATGATATAGCAGTCGTTCACATGAAAATGTCAAATTGGCAGGTCAGTGCCCTGACATTCATAACTAGTGTATAGATTTTACCACTTTAGAATTGATTTGGATCAGGATAAAAAAGAAATTTCATCTAAGATTGTTTTTACCGACTAAGAGCGATAATAATCACAATGAAAAGAAAAATCGTATGTCTATTGAAAGAATAGCATCAATAAATGGTAACGAAGTTACTCTCGAAATCAAAGGAAATTTTGATGCCACTATTTACGATGATTTTAAGATGGCTTTTTCCGATACGCTAGGGACTGTCAAGACATATGAAGTTGATCTGTCTGGTGTTACTTATATGGATAGCACAGCATTAGGCTTTTTGATTATGTTAAGGGATCACGCTGGAAGCATACATGCAAATATTAAAGTCTGTAATCCTTCAGAATATGCTAGAAATAAGTTGAAGAAAGCCTTGTTCCATAAGATTTTTGAAATAACGCCATAA
>JABHSO010000136.1 GCA_018669845.1 Gammaproteobacteria bacterium
ACAAGATTAAAATAAGGAGGTCCAACAGAAATTTTACCACCCACAGCATCTACAAATATTGGATAAACTGTTCCCAATAAAATAGCCGCAGTAGCCACTGTCAGAAAAATATTATTAAGCAGCAATGCCATATCACGAGAAAGCAGGTTAGTTACTGCTGCACTCTTCAAGGTAGGAGCACGCCAGGCATAAAGCACTAAAGAGGTGCCGACCACAATACCGAGGAACATTAAAATAAACACACCACGTTCAGGGTCACTGGCAAAAGCATGAACTGAAGTCAAAACACCGGAGCGGACCAGGAATGTACCTAACAAACTCAATGAAAAGGCAAAAATTGCCAGCAATGCAGTCCAGGCTTTAAAAGTCCCGCGTTTTTCAGTTATAGCTAACGAATGCATCAACGCAGTACCCACTAGCCATGGCATAAATGAAGCATTTTCAACGGGATCCCAGAACCACCAGCCGCCCCAGCCAAGCTCGTAATAAGCCCACCAGCTTCCCAGTGCTATACCCAGAGTTAAAAATAACCATGCAATACTTGTCCAGGGACGTGACCAGCGAGCCCAGGCAGAATCAACCTGCCCAGATAATAAAGCCGCAATTGCAAAAGCAAAAGGTACGGCAAATCCAACATAGCCCAAATACAGTAATGGAGGATGAATTACCAGTCCGGGATCCTGTAGCAAGGGGTTCAAATCACGCCCTTCAAAAGCTGCTGGTAATAATCGATCAAACGGGTTAGAGGTAACCAGTATGAATAACAAAAATCCAATAGCCACAAAGCCCAACACACCAATAACACGCGCTAACATGACCTTCGGGATACTACGACTGAAAAAGGCTACAGCTGCAGTCCAGCCAGATAAAATTAGAGCCCATAACAGTAAAGAGCCTTCATGAGCACCCCACACACCTGAAATCAGGTACATGATGGGTAATTGCGTATTAGAATTTTGCGCCGCATATAAAACTGAAAAATCATGGTTAAGAAAAACCACTGTCAGACAGATATAAGATAACAACACAAAACCGAACTGTGCGTATGCCGTTGGACGTGCAAGAGCAATCCATCGAGAATAACCAAATTGAGCCCCCAATATTGTAAATACCGTCTGGGCTATTGAAATACACAGCGCAAGTATAAGCGCAAAATGACCAATTTCAGGGATCATAAGAATTCCTCGGTATTACCAAATACCATTAATTTATTATGTTTAGATCTGACGTCCGGGGAAGTCAAACGTCATATAACTTGTTTATCTGTTCTATTCCATCTAGAGACATAAAGAAATGACGAAACAAAACTTCATCATTCCGCCGTGCTTTTAGATGGAACATTCGTATGCTTTTATCCCGGTTAAGAAACTACCGGGATGACGGATTATATACCCTGACTCATACTAGGCATTTTCTGTCCTGACTCCTTCATGGCATCCATGACTTCAGGAGGCATATAGTTTTCATCGTGTTTCGCCAAAACTTCTGCAGCGATAAACTCACCACTTGAATTCAAACGGCCATTTGCGATGATGCCCTGCCCTTCACGAAACAGATCAGGCAATATGCCGGTGTATTTAACTTTCACAATAGAGTCATTGTCAGTCAGGTCGAATTCAACCGTTAAACCTTCACCGGGACGAGCAACTGTACCTTCTACAACAACACCACCCACACGAAAATCTTTATTTTCTGGGGCTTTACCAGCCTGAATATCAGCTGGCGAAAAGAAAAACATAATGTTTTCATTAAGAGCATTCAGGGCAAAACCTACACCCACCGATACACCTACAACCATTAATACAATAAGAGAGAGTCTTTTTTTACGAGCGGGAGTCATTGCTTCTAGTTTCCTGCCGGGGTTGGCCCGACCTGTATTGACGAGTTAATTTTCTTAAATTCTGTTTGTGCTGCTGATAAGGTAAAAACCAGTTAAGCACCAATAGTACCAGTGTTAGCCCATAAGATGACCACACAAAAACTGCGTAACCACCCATGTTAAAGAATTCAGACAGACTCATGACTTAACTAGTTCCTCAACCCATCGAGTATTTCTTTCCCGATGTAATATTTCAGCTCTAACTCGTTGAAATAACGAAATTACAAAATAAACTTTAAATGCCAAAGCCATGACCAACAGAGGCCATAACATGCTCCAGACGATGGATGGTTTATCAAATTTAGTCACCGTAGGTCCCTGATGCAGACTGTTCCACCACTCGACTGAATAATGAATAATAGGAATATTAACCATGCCAACTATTGCCAGAATAGCGACTGCACGACCAGCAACACGTTTATCATCAATCGCACCATACAAACCCATAATACCCAGATACAAAAATAGAAGAATCAATTCAGCTGTTAAACGAGCATCCCATACCCAGTAAGTGCCCCACATGGGTTTGCCCCACAAAGAGCCAGTCACCAATGCCAGAAAGGTAAAACTTGCACCGATTGGAGCTGAGCAACTGAGCACTATTTCGGCCAGTTTCATACGCCACACCAGAATAATGACGCCACAGGCAGCCATCACCATATAGATAAACATCGACATCCAGGCGGCAGGCACATGTACAAAGATGATCCGGTAACTTTCACCCTGCTGATAGTCAGTAGGAGCAAGAATCAGTCCACCGTATAAACCACCAATAATCAGGATAGTAAACAAGGCAGTCAACCATGGCAGCCATCTACCTGCAAATCGATAAAAATGAGGTGGTGACCCCATTCTATGAAACCATTTAACAAACCAATCAAACATGTATTAATTCCCAAAATTAATTTATTGAAGCATTAAATTATTATTTTTATTTTTCTGATAATCTAACTCATACTCATCTTAAGGGCTGCCGCAGTTGCAACAGGCGATAATGAGAGAGATAGAAACAAAAATGCCATCATCATTGATAGTTGAGCTGTAGCTGGCAAACCGCTTGAAGCTACATCAATCGCACTGGATGAAAATATCAATACCGGCACATACAACGGCAACACTAATAGCGATAAAATTATACCACCTTTCCTTAACCCTATGGTAAGTGCCACACCAATTGAGCCGATTAAACTTAACACAGGTGTACCCAACAAAATCGTTAACAGTAAAATACCATAGGCATCTTCATCAAGACCCAGCATCATAGCCAGCAGAGGAGCTACTAATAATAGAGGTAAACCAGTAACCAACCAGTGCGCCGTTACCTTGGCAAGCACTAAAATTGGAACAGGGTGAGCACTTAGTAACATTTGCTCAAGCGTTCCATCTTCAAAGTCAGAACGAAAAATCCCATCCAGAGATAGCATTGAAGCCAGTAAGGCTGCAACCCAGATAATACCCGGGGCAATACGTGCCAGCAAGTTAGGTTCTGCACCCACAGCAAGCGGAAACAGCGTGATAACCAGTACAAAAAATAATAAAGGATTAGCCAGCTCGGAACGATTACGCAGCGCTAACAGTAAATCTCTTCGTAATAAAAACCAGAAGGCCTGAGACAGTGATAAACGTTTCATTCGGAGAGATTCAACCTCACTACATCAGAATCTGGCATTTCAATATCATGGTGTGACGTCATCACAATCACTCCGCCATTTGCCAGGTGCTGTTCAAACATTTGCTGAAACATGGCCATACTGGCTTTATCCAGCGAGGTAAAGGGTTCATCCATAATCCACAACTTTGCTTCGGTAACGACCAGCCTGGCCATTGCCAGACGTCTTTTTTGCCCGGCAGAAAGAGTAGCTACAAAATTATCGCCAAAACGATATAAATTGACTTTATCCAGTGCATCATCCAGATCAATCGGCAACGGTTTTCCCATTGCCTGAACCAGGCGTAAATTTTCCAGACAGGTTAAATCACGTTTAATACCATCATGATGGCCTATATAATTTACCTGTTCATAATAATCAGGGCCAACTTTATCGATTGGTTCACCCTTCCACAACACATAACCACTCTCTGGTAAATTCAATCCTGTTAGAATTCTTAACAGGCTGGTTTTGCCACTTCCATTTTTGCCTTCTACCAGCAGCATTTGTCCCGCTGATAGTGATATATTTAAATCCTCAAACAATACTCGATCATCTTTAACACAGGTAAGATCACTAGTTTGTAAAAGGGCTGACATGCTTTATTATTCGACTCATTATCAAAGGAAAACGAAGGCTATCTAAAAAATGATAGAAGTGCAATGCGGCATATTAACTCAGTTAAAAATTAATGGCATTCAGGCTACAAATTTATGATACAGGAAAGCTCATTTAAACCAGTCTGGTATTTAAAAAACCCGCATGCACAGACATTGCTGGCTAACCTGATTCACCCGAGACCACCCCAGGTAAGTTATGAAACCATCTCCCTGCCCGACGGAGATACCCTGGAAATAGCAAGAGGTACAGCACAGGGTCCTAACACTGTTCTAATTTTACATGGTCTGGAAGGTTCTCTTCGTTCAGCCTATGCACAACGTTTGATTAACACATTAAATCAACACAACATTCCAGTTGCTTTCATGTTCTTCAGAGGCTGCAATGGAAAACCCAACAACAAGGTTAGAAGCTATCACTCCGGAGAAACTGAAGACCTTAAGTCAGTCATCAACTACCTAAAAGACAATGGCAGTAAAAAGATTGCTCTCGTTGGTTACTCACTGGGCGGAAATATAACGCTCAAATATATGGGGGAACAACAGACAGATGATTCGATAGTATGTGCAACCGCTATTTCGGTACCGATGGTTTTAAATATCTGTGCTGAAAGAATGAACCGAGGGTTTTCTAGAGTTTATCAATACGGTTTAATGAGACGCCTGATTAAAAAAGTTCAGCAAAAACAGGACTTGCTCAGCGCAGCCGGACTGTCCGATAAACCCGGATCACTCAAAAACTTTGTTGAATTTGATAATACTTACACCGCTCCTTCACATGGTTTCGACAATGCTCAACACTATTATCAATCCTGTAGTTCCAGGCAGTTTCTTAAAGGCATCAAAAAAACCACATTAATGATTCACAGCAAAGATGATCCTTTTATGACAGAAGCTGTTTTACCTGAAGAAAATGAAATTTCAGAAAAAGTAACATTAGAATTATCAACTCAGGGTGGGCATGTCGGTTTTATCAGCGGAAACTTAATCAAGCCTGAATTCTGGCTGGAAAAAAGAATTGTTGAGTTTTTACAACTAAATTTTCTATAACTTTAAATTCATCTTAAAAAAAAATAGCATATAGAGTGGTCCAGGCAGAATTTAACTGTTCAGTTTTTAAATACTTCTTTTTGACTTATACTCCAGCTAACATGATTTATAACCATTTATTACCTCTGTGATTTTAGATAAGTCAGCTTTCATCAAAGCTGAAAAAATACGAAACCTTTATGGCAGCTCTGCTCCTTCAGCCATTGGAATTTTCATTATTGCCATTATTGCCAGCATTGGGTTTTCATCGGTTCTTAATCATTATCTGATTTACACATGGTCTTTCTGCATGATTTCAATTGCGGGAGCACGTTTACTATTAAACAGAAAATTTGAGCAGCGGAGTATCAAAAACAACATAGATCGTTGGGCAAATCTTTTTACTCTGAACACGATGATTGCAGGTATTGGATGGGCAGCTTTATCTCTGTTTCTATTGCAACTTGATTCCCCTAACTACCAGATGGCTATTACCCTGATCATTCTTGGTGTAATGGGCGCATCAGTTCCCTTGCTTTCCTTTTATTTGCCCGCCTTCATTTCCTCCAGTTTACCGGTAGCTATCCTGTTACCCGTGATCATCTACACTCAATTAGAAGTTACTGCCATATTATTGTCGTCGGCTGCTCTACTGTTTATTTCCTTACTTTATTTCATTAGTTTTAAGCACCATTTAAATTTTGAAAAACGGGTACTACTTCAATACGAAAATAGTGATCTGGTGGAATCACTTAAAGAAGAAATAAACACACATCAGCAAACTCAGGCCAAATTAGAATTCCAGCAACAACACCTGGAAAGCACTGTTCAGCAAAGAACCCGGCAATTATCCTTAAGCAACAAAGATCTAAAAAAAGAAATGCTGGAACGTAAAGAAGCTGAAGCTCAAATTCAAATATTATCTCTGGCAGTTGACCAGAGCCCCATATCTGTGGTGATTACAGATCCTTCAGCAAAAATAGAATACGTGAACAATTCATTTCTATCTGTCAGTGGTTACGACGAGACAGAAGTCATTGGCAAAACACCCTCATTTCTGCAGTCAGGGAACACTCCAGCCGGAAACTACCGGGACCTGTGGCAAAACCTTCAAGCAGGCAAAAGCTGGCAGGGGGAATTTCAGAACAGAAATAAAAGTGGTGACATATTTTGGGAAAATGTGCATATCTCACCTGTTCTGGATAAATCAGGAAAAACACGCCATTACCTTGCGTTGAAAGAAAATATAACTCACCAGAAACATCAGGATGAAAAAATCCAGCATCAAACACACTACGATCATTTAACCAATCTTCCAAATCGTGTTCTGGTACTGGACAGATTAAACCAGCAATTACTGGAGTCATCGAGAGATAACAATATTGTGGCTGTTGTCTACCTGGATCTGGATAATTTTAAAAGAATCAATGAAACACTGGGGCATGACCTCGGTGACAAGTTACTCATTGAAGCATCTGACAGGCTACATCGCAGCGTACGCATTGGTGATACGGTAGGTCGTTTGGGTGGTGATGAATTCATTGTCATTCTCGGCAACCTTGCTACAGCAACAGATGCCAGGCCCATTGTAGAAAATATGCTCCACTATTTTAGAGAACCATTCAGGATAAATACTCGAAATCTGGTCATGACTATCAGCATAGGCATCGCCGTATCACCTGATGATGGTGACACGTCTACTGTCTTACTGAGAAATGCCGATTCAGCCATGTTCCATGCAAAAGAACGAGGAAGAAATACTTATTCATATTTTACCGATGAAATGAATCAGGAGGTATCACGTAGACTACTTCTTGAAGAGCAAATGCATGGAGGTTTAAATAGAAATGAGTTCTGCGTGGTCTATCAACCTCAAGTTGAAATTAAAACAGGTGAAACTATCGGTGCTGAAGCCTTGCTCAGGTGGAATAATCCAGCTTTGGGGGCTGTCTCTCCAGATGAATTCATACCCATTGCTGAACAAACTGGATTGATAGGTGATATTGGAAAATTTGTTCTGCAGCAAGCCATATCTAATATTCCAAAATGGAAAACCATGGCTGGAAATAACTTTACGGTTGCCATTAATATTTCACCCAACCAGTTTAGTGACCCGAACCTGATAACATTCATTAAAGGCATACTCAATGAGCATAAAGTTTCAGGAAAATCAATTGAGCTAGAAATAACCGAAGGCGTGTTAATGAGCGGTTATTCCAACATTAAAAATTCATTGGAAGAGTTACATGAACAGGGCATTTTAATCGCCATGGATGACTTCGGAACCGGATACTCTTCTCTGAGCTATCTCAGAATGTACCCGTTTAATATTCTCAAGATCGACAAAAGTTTCATCGATGATATAACCGTTGACCCGGCAGATATGGAACTGGTCAATGCCGCCATATCCATGTCACATAGCCTGGGATTAAAAGTCGTGGCAGAAGGAGTAGAAGCACAAGAGCAACTTGAACTATTATCAAACAAAGACTGTGATTATGTGCAAGGCTATTTATTTAGCAAACCAATAAACACTGACGAGTTTACTAAGCTATTAGGCCAGTAATAACCCAACCACTACGAACTGACTTTTCCGTAGGGTGCGCAGTGCGCACCTGGTGTTGGTGCTGAACTCAATGGTGCGCGCGGAGCACCCTAACGGTAACATCATCCAGAAAAGAATTAATCACTCATCAAAAACAATATTAACTCTACGATTGTGTTTCCCTTTTTTCTCAATTTTTCGAATTCTAACAGCCCCTATTTCGGCGGTAGATTTCACATGTGTGCCGCCACAGGGCTGCAGATCAACACCTTCAAAACTCACCAGACGAATTGATCCAGTACCTCTTGGTGGCTGAACCGACATGGTTCGAACTAATTCTGGCTGAGCATCCAGTTCATCTTCACTAATCCAGCGCATTGACATCAGATGATCTTCCTGTATCAAACGGTTTAATTCAGTATTGAGTGCTTCCTTATCCATTGGTTCTTCAGCATCAAAATCCAGTCGTGCACTGTCTTCTCGAATAGAACCACCGGTTACACCAAAAGGCACAATCGAGCACAACATATGCATACAGGAATGCATACGCATCAATCGATGACGACGTAACCAGTCTATTTCAACAGTGACCACATCACCGATAGCAGGAGGAGCTACTCCTTCTTCGAGTACATGCACAATACCCGATTCTGTTTTCTGTGTATCAATAATATGAACAGCCGTTCCATCAGCATACTCCATAACACCCGTATCACCCGGTTGACCTCCACCGGTTGGATAAAACACAGTTCGATCCAGTACAACAGATGAACCTTCGACTGCAATCACTTTGCTGTCACAATTTTTCAGATAACCATCTTTTCTAAACAGTTCTTCAGTCATTACAGTTTCTCACTTTCAACTTACGACTTACGACTTACGACTTGTCATCATGCATAACCCATCAACCCGGGTAACCACAGCACAATACCAGGAGCAGCCACCAAAGCCGCTATAGTTAAAGCATCCGCAACAAAAAATGGCATTACACCACGGAAAACATCCTGTACCGAACATTCTGGACGCACCCCCGCCACGACAAAACAATTCAGGCCAATTGGAGGTGTAATCAGGCAAAACTCTGCCATCTTGACCACAATGATTCCAAACCAGATGGAGCAACCGACATCAGTCACACCAAAAGCTGAATCTGCTGCACTCACTCCTTCACCACCATTTAGAGCTATAACGGCAGGATAAACAACCGGCAGAGTTAACAGAAGCATACCAATCGCATCCATAAACATACCAAGCACTGCGTAGGCCAGAAGGATGAACACTAATGTCATCATTGGGCTTTGATCGAGACCCGTAATCCAGTCAGAAAAGGCCGTGGGTAAATCAGCAAAACCCAGAAATCGCACATACAACAAAACACCCCAGATGATGGTAAATATCATCACCGTGAGTTTTGCTGTTTCGATCAAAGCTCCCTTCAGTTCTTTCCAGCGCATTCCCTTGTAAAGAGCCATTATCAAAATTACAAATGCACCCAACGATCCAGCTTCTGTAGGAGTACCAACACCACCGTAAATACACACCACGATAATACCTACGACAAAAAAGATAGGCATCGCCCCGGGTAAAGATTCAAATCGCTGCTTCCAGCTGAAACCTCTTACCGGGGGTCCAAAGTTCTTATTGGTCATCGCCAGAAAAACAACCAGACCACCATAAATCAAAGCTGAAAATGCACCGGGTAGAAAACCCGCCATCAGTAACGCACCCACATCCTGTTCAACAATAATGGCATAGATAACCAGAATGGCAGAGGGAGGAATCAAAGATGCCAGGGTTCCACTAGCAGCAACCACGCCAGCCGCAAAACGTTTGTTGTAACCAAGCTTCAGCATTTCTGGAACAGCAATGCGAGCAAATACGGCTGATGTAGCTACCGAAGCACCCGAAACAGCGGCAAAACCGGCTGCCGAAAATACTGTCGCCACACCCATTCCACCCGGCAACCAGCCAACCCAGCGTTTAGCCGCTTCAAACAGCGCACGAGTCAGTCCAGCATGATAAGCCAGAAAACCAATTAAAATAAAAGTGGGAATTAATGAAAGCGCCAACGTAGAGACTTTAGAATGAGGAATAGTACCTGCCATTTTCATGGCTACTAAAAAGCCTCGTTCAAAACCCATTTTTGCAGTAAATATCCATAACAGACCGATAAATCCTGCCATGGCTGCCGCAAAGGCTACACGGACACCCATCACTACAAATAGCAACATGAAGCCAGTTACCCAAAGACCGATCGATATCGAATCCATCTGCCCCATCGTTTCAAACAGAGTCATGAGTCATTCCTCTCTGAATCTGAGCTATAAGAACCCATCACAGAATCGGCTTCAGCCGCCGCCACATCTGCCGCACTTTCAATTAATGGCACGGCAACAGGGTGATCACCTCCATCCTTCACCGCTCTTGCATATCCCCATATCTGTAACACCAGGCGTAAAGCCAACACGGTTAAAGCAAAAGGCACGACCAGCTTTGCAGGCCATGTAGGCAAGTTAATATCCAGGGAAGAATCACCTATTTGAAATGCTCGAAGAAAGTGTAAAAAAGAACCATAAATTAAAACCAGGGTAATAAACAACATTAGAATAGTTGAAATTAATTCTGTAACCCAAAGTGACCTACCATGAATATGGCCAACTATCATATCCATACGGATATGCCCGCCTTCACGCTGCGTAAATGCTATGCCTAAAAAAGCAAAGAAAGCCATGGCCTGTTCCACCCAATCGATATATCCCGATATCGGCCAGGAAAAAATCCAGCGACCCAGCACATTGGCGGTAGCCAGAAAAACCAGAAGAAAAATAACTATGCCACCTGTTAACGTCAACAGGGATTCCATTTTGAAAACCAGTCGATCAATCCGACTGAGCATAGAATCATCCTGTAAAATCGTATGAGAACCTGACATAGCAATTAATTATTATAAGAATTCAAAGAAGGCAAGTAGGGTGCGCCGTGCGACGCACGGCACACCCTACCAGTTTAGTTATTAAATAATTTTTCAGTAAAATCAAATAAGGTCTTAGCATCAAATTTACTGGAATATTTTTTCACCCAGTCTTCACGCACAGATGCAGCAAGTTTATTCAACTCAGCTGTTTGATCTGCTGTAAAAGTAACTCTGGTTAAGCCCTGATCAGTCACTGCCTGCTCATACTTACCCGTTGTTTTGTTATCGTAACTATCAACATAGAAAGCAATAGCTTCATCAACCGAACCTAACAAAGCTTTCTTATTGGATGCACTTAATGAATTTAGTGCCT